>DUSF01000051.1 GCA_012842745.1 Bacillus sp. (in: firmicutes)
TAATATACTTTAATTATAACACTGTACGGATTAGTACGCCATTATTTATATGCGAAATTTGACAAAAAAATATAAGCCTACGTTGGCTTACAGTCACTTTTTATTTGAATTAGGTGTAAAACTCCCGCATTAAAAAAGCGTAAATTGAATTATAAATGACGTTATAGTATAATCTACTTAATAAAGCATAGAATGAAAAAGAGACCGCAGGTGCTCTAACACCTACGGTCGAGTACAATAGTCGCCCCTCACAGAGTGGCTGGCTCGAATAGTCTTGCGAAATAGACCAATCCCTAAAAACTTGCTCAGGGTCTCAAGGGAGGTCTATTTCTTTTTGTCTTGTGACAACATAGCAACAATCAGTAATCCGAATGTTAACATTAGCATTAATGCTTCGAATGTTGTCATGGGCACCACCCCCTTTCTATCGGGAGTGAGCCAGACCGCCCTTGAGTGAGCCGATTCTATTGTACGAATTATATTATACCAAAACACTTCCATTGCGGGGGTGTTTTTTAAATGATGTGATAAAAATGTAAATAGTGTGGAAATACCTTCCTCCTTTAAGTAGAATTATAGAAAAATGGGGAGGTAAAAAATGTTAGGTTTCATTATCATTTTTTTTATTATTTGTGGCGTAATAGGCATGGTATTGGGCTTCTTTGTCTTTTTAGGTAAAAGTATTTCAGACTCCGTTGGTTCCAAGGACATTAGTTGCCCAAATTGCTCAAAGGAAATGAAATTACTTCGAAATGGTTCTGATTGTCCAAAATGTAAAGTTAGAGTATATGAAAATGGTGATGGAGAAATAAAATTCAATTAACATTAGGTCGCTAATATGGCGACCTTTTTATTATGCTCAGAAAGGCGTGTGAGAATATGGATTTAGGCGAATTAAAAGCTAAAATATCAGCCGACAGAAGCCAATTTAAGGCTGAGATTGAGTCGATGAGAAAAGAGCTTGCTGACGTGGGCGAGCAAGGCAAGAAAACCGCAACTAATATCAATGAGATTTCAAGTTCTGTAGGTCAGTTAGGTAATACAAAAGAAAAAATCGCTAAGTTGACGGAAGCGCTAGATAATACAAACGCTAAAATTGAGCTTCAAAAACAGAAACTAGCCGAATTAAAGAAATCCTACGAGAACGCCTTTTCAGATTCTAAGAAAAACAAGATACAAGAACAAATATTGAACACGGAAGCCACTATATTGCGTTTAACAAAAGCATCTGATGAAACAGCACAGAAGATTTGGCAACTCGAAGATCAAATGAACGATGCTGCAAAAAGTGCAATAGGTTTCAACTCAAAAATAAGCGAATTGAATTCTACACTTTCGGAGATAGGTTTAAGTTCGAAACAGATTGAAATGATTAATAATGCGATAAAAAAGTCAAATCCTGAAATTCTTGAAAAGCAACTTGCTCGTGTATCTGATGAATTAAAAAAACTTGGTGTAGACAGTAAACAAATTGAAAAGATTCAAAAGGAACTAAGAGAAGCTGGGAACGAAGCTAAAAAGACAGGACAAGGTTTTGGTCAGTTGAATAATGCCCTAGCCGCTTTAGGTGCTGGAGCCGCATTTCACGGTATTAAAAATGCTATCAAAGCAACGATAGACGAAGCGAACAAAATGCAAATGTCCGTACAGGGGTTAGTTGAGGTTTCGAAGTCCTTAAATGTTAATGTTAATGCCTCTACAGAATTAGCTCAAGAATTGGCTACTAAAGGTTTTTTGAGTATTGCAGAGGCATCGGAAGCAGTAAAAACATCCCTAGCAATGGGATTAAATCTTGAAGAAACTAAAAATTTAATCTTAGCATTGGGCGATGCGGCGGCTTACAATCGTGAATCTCACTTAGAATGGGGTGAAGCGGTTGTACAGGCTATTCGTGGTATCAAGCAAGGTAATTCAACTTTAACGGATTCTGCAGGTATTACAACTAACCTATCAGTAATGTACGACAGGTATGCAGCTAAAATCGGAACAACTGCAGCTAAATTAACAGAAGCGCAAAAGGTGCAGGCTGCATACAACGGTATGCTTGAAGAATCCACATTGTACGCAGGTAATACCGAATCTGCCTTAGATGGACTCCAAGGTGCTCAAGCTAGATATAACGCCAGCATGAAAGAATTAAAGTCTGAAATCGGCGAAGCCTTTATGCCTATCATTGCCGATACATTGGAGTATTTAACACCAATCATTATTGAATTAGCAAAATGGTCAGGTGAAAATGAAAATCTCGTAGTATCAATTGGTGTCGTGTCATTAGGTGTTACCGGTTTAATTAGTTTGTTAACCGCTGGCGCATTTGCTTTTAATACTATAAAAACTGCTGCAGTAGAATTTAAATTGTCATTGGGACCAGTTGGTTGGGTGTTAGCAGGATTATCAATAGCAGCAACTGGATTAACTGTTGCGTATTCTAAAATGGCTGACGAAACTAGAAAAGCGGAACAAGCGCAAAAGCAATTCAAGATGGCAATTGAACAAAATGAAGCTAAATCAATGAATTTGGCTAAGGAATACGATAGCCTTGCAGAAAAACTAAAAAAGGTAAGTACAGATACAGATGGAGCAAAAGCAGCTAAAGACAGAATGGCAGAAATCATGAGTGAGTTACAAAAACTATCACCAGGTATTGTTCAAGGATACACCGATGAAACGGGAGCAATAAAAACAATGACAGGTGAAGTAAACTCTCTAACAGAAGCACTTCGAAAAAATACGATCGAGAAAATGAGAAATGCAAAATTAGCATTAGATGACTTGAACAAAAGGTATGATACAGTTCAGAAAAAACGGCTTAATCTTATAAAAAATCAAAAAAAGTATTCGAGTAGTAAAATTCGTGAAATTAATGCAGAAATCATGAAGGAAGAAGATGCTGTTAGGAAGCAACAAACTGCTATTCAAGATATTTATAATAGCTTGGAAAAATCGATACAGGATCAAGACTTGCAAAAATTTTTAGGTGGAGGTGGTGAAAAAACTGGCGGTGGAGGAGTAAAAACAAAAGGAGGAGGTTCTTCAAAAACATCCCTTCAAAAACAAAAAGAAGATATTGAAAGGGAGAAATACCAAGAATCCTTACGCTATATTCAATACAAAAAGAACCTTAACCAAATGACTGTTGATGATGAATTGGCAGTTTATGAACGTTTGTTAGAACGTTATAAACAATACAGTGACATCAGAATGGAGCTTGATGAAAAGATTTATCAAACAAAAGGTGTTTTGGCTAAGAATACGTTTGAAAGCTCTGCGGAATGGATTGAACAAGAAGAAAGAAGAATGAGGTTAAGCGGTAAAACTGACCAAGAAGTGGCTCAAATGAAATTGGATGCTTGGGAACGTGTCCGTTCACGATATGCCGAAAACACGGAATATTACAAGCAGGCCGATACAGAAGTTTACAACCTTCGTATTCAGCTGATGAAAGAACATGAACAAGCATTAAAAGATTTCCAGCGTAAAGAGGAACAAGCATTTAAAGAATTACAGCGAAAAATTATCGATGCCATAAAGGACTCACAGCGCAATGAATTAGAATCTATTCGTAAGCGTAAGGATGCTGAAATTGAAGCGTTACGAGACAGGGAAAAAGAAGAACTTGATTCTTTGGATAGGCGCAAGCGGGAAATTGAGGACTTCTATAACAGTCAATTGGATGAAATAGACGAACAAGAAACAGCGAATGAAAAAGCTGAATTAATTGCTGAACTTGAAAAATATCGATTGGCCACATCTAAAGAGGGGCGCGAGAAGTTTAAAGAATTGCAAAAAAGACTTGATGCAATTGACAGAGAAGAGCATCGAAAAGCATTACGAAATCAAAAAGATGACGAACTTCGAAATCTTGATGATCGCAAATCCAATGTTAAGGACCATTACAGTGAAAAAGAACGTGAAACCAGACAGCATTATGATAACGAATATGAAGTAGCTCAAGAACATTATGAAAGCTTGTTAAAAGAAGTAGAAAATTACACTGGTGATGTTATTGGGTTGGAACAAATGGTGGCCAATAGCAGAATTGAGCTTAATCAAACGGCAAACAAGTCAATTATAGAACAAACAAGAGCTTTTGTATCCGAATACAATAGCCTAATCGAAGGAATGAAAAGGGAGATTAGCACACCAAGTTATTATGGTAGTCAAGAAGAAAGTATAATTCAACAAATTCCATCAGGATGGACTGACACAAATAACACTGGTGGACTTCATAAAGAAATCTGGGGACATGACTATGGTGTTGATAAAGAAGGAAAAGTTTATAAAAATAATAGGCTTGTAGATTCTAATAATTACAGCTATCTGCCAGATGAGGTATTATCCGTTTCGAAATCTAGAAGTACAGGAAAATATCATACAGGCGGACAAGCTGGTGTAATGAACTTTAGTTTCGGTGATAAATTAATGCCAGACGAGATTGCGGCTATTCTACAGCAACATGAGTATATTTTTCAGCCTAAGCAGTTAGAATCTTTGCTCCTAGCTGCTAATAATCAGGGGAAAGGTGAGGTTATCCAGCATAACTACAACGCTCCATTATTTGAACACAGCGGCAATGTAAATCTGAATGACAAAGCAGACATAAAAGGCTGGGTAAACGAAACCGACAAACTGGTAACAAGGCTCCGTGCTAACGGTAAGAAAGGAGTGTTTTCGAGATGAACATCACTGGTTATTTAGATGGATTTACATTTAACGGTAAACATTCAAGTGAATATGGAATTATAGTAACATCTCGAAATATTCCAATGTTATCTGAAGCCAGGACTGATAATCAACAAATACCAAATAAAGATGGTTCGTATGATTTCTCCGATGGAACATACGATGATAAAACCTTATCTGTTACATGTGAGTTCATAGTTGATGATGTTAGTTCATTTCGAAAAAAAGCTCGTCAACTAGCAGCATGGTTAATAACACGAAATAAAGTCCCATTGATTTTCGATGACGATAATGAAGTTTATTATAATGTTCGTCTAGTTAATCAAATTGATTTAGACCAATTCACAAGCATTGGAGAATTTACACTTGAATTTAAGTCAGATCCTTTTGCTTATTCTGTCGATGAATTATCGGTTCAAACAATTTTAAATACAAAATCAAAATCAAAATTGGAAGTAATCTCGGAAAGCACGGTCAATACACCGACAAAAACTATTATAAAAAATCTTGGTTTGACAACAATAAATGGTTTGAAGATTAAAATATCAACACCTAAAGGCAGTTAAGGAGGCGAAATAGTATGGGCGCTATATCTAATTATTTAGAAGAAAAATGGTTGTCAGAAACATTTGTTACAAAAGCTGTCTATCTAGCTTTATTTACGAGTGATCCAACGGATGCTGATTCTGGAGTTGAATTGTTTGGTGGAGGTTATCAAAGGCAACGAATTCATTTTGCGGCTCCCATTCAAGTAGGTGGAAAAGGGCAAATTCAAAACGAACAAGATGCTATTTTTCCTCAAGCAAGTACAGATCTTGGTAAAGTCACGCATTTTGGAATATACGATGCTGCAACTAAAGGAAATCTGTTGTTTCATGGTGCTTTAACTACACCAAAAACAATTGAAACCAATGATCAGTTAACATTTTATGCGGGAAATATAAAGCTATCTTTAGATTAGGGAGGTAGCCCTAATGTTGTCTTTTAATACAAGCGGCTTTAATCAAGGTTTTCAAAGTAATGCGTTAATCGGAAATATTAACGTTGTTGGACTTTCTGAAGCAATATTAATAGGAAATGCTGTTTTCTCATGCGATATCTTAGCTGAATCTAAAGGATTAGTTAACTTTACTCCTACCTTAAAAATAGATGTACATGCTTTAGCGGAAGCTAAAGCTACACAATTTAACAAAGTAACACTAATTCGTATTGGTAAATGTCTAGCAGAAGGTAAAGGCAAGATTGAAATTAGCGATGCTTTTGTAGGTATTGTTCGAGAATTATTTTATAAAGGCAAGCTTAATCCCGGGGACCAGCTAGTAATTGATTCTGATAAAATGACAGTCGTAAAGAATGGTATGAATGACTTACGTAATTTCGAAGGTGATTTTTTTGAACTAAATGGTGGTAAGAATATAGTAACAATTGATGACGGTGGTAGCAAAAACGATATTCATATTCGAATTAGTTATCGTAACCGATTTGCATAAGAAAAGAGGCGAGAAAGCATTGTGTCAAATTATCCTATAGTATTCGATAAATTTTCAACATCTTATACAGGCTATGGCGATGCGATATTAAACAACGCTAAAGAAGTTTGCATTAAGGAAAGAATTAACGGAGACAAAACATTAGATTTAGTATTGCCGCGTAATGATACTAAGTGGAAATATATTAAAAATGAAAATTTCATAAAGGTTGAGCGAGATTTATTTATAATCCGTTCCACGAATGAAATAAAAGATGATAATGGCAATCTACTAAGTAATATTCAGTGTGAATTTATATTTTTCGAACTAGTAGATTGCTATGTTTATGATTCTGTTAAAGATTTAAACGCCAAGGAATTTATTGCCCAATCAGCACAAATTATTTTGGATGATGTATTGTCAAAAACAAGATTTAAAGCAGATGCAAGCAGATTAATTGGTCTTAACGATTTGTGGCTAGAAAATGCAACAGCTGTTATGGCAATACAAGAAGTTCGTAAGCTTTGGAAATGCGAGTTTGTTTGTAATGGATTACCTGATGTGGACGGTAAATTCAAAATAACTTTTTATGAGTCAATCGGAAATGATACAGGCGTACAATTTCGCTATAAAAAGAACCTACAATCAATTAGGAGAACTATTGATTCCAGAGACGTTACAACGCGTCTTTATATTTATGGAAAAGATGGTCTTGGTATTCGAGGAGCAACTAAGAATAAGACTGATAAGGCTTATATAGATAGTCAATATATTAATGACTATCCACGACCTAAAGAAAATTATGTTTATTTTCGCGATATTGATAATAAAGATGAACTGTACGATAAGGGCAAAGAACACCTAGAGAAGGTTGAAAGACCAAGAGTAACATATGAGGCAAATGTACTTGAACTAAAAAAAATAGCAGGATTTAACACTGAACTTGAGTCGTTTGGTCTAGGTGATGTTATTAATGTTTTGGATGACGATTTAGAAGTTAACGTGCTAGAACGAATTGTAGAATATGTTCGGTACCCATTTGAGCCTAAAAGGTCGAACGTGAAATTAGCTAATTTTGATGCTGAAATGGAAGACTTTTTAGCTGATTTAGACAATGCTAAATCATTAATTGAAAATACAACAACGGAGCGTGGACGCCTTAATACACATTGGCTAGATGGAATGATTAATGCTCTACAGAATCGTATTGTTGCCAGTGGTGCATATAAAACAGCAGAAGTCCGAGAAAACGAAGGGATTTTATTTGAAAATACAGATAAAACAAGCGCCGATTATGGCGCTCTTTATATTGGCCCAAATATTTTAGCGATAGCTGATACAAAAAAATCTAATGGTTCTTGGAGCTAAATATCTTTGGTTCCTAACCTCTTTAAATGCTGGAAAACCCTAAAGCCTTTAATACCAAAGTGTAACAATTTAAAGGATGATACAATGGGCAATCAGCAGGTTAAGTTATATTAAATTGACAACACTCGGTACACGTATTATCATTTTGATAATAGTTGACAAGGGGATGATGTTGTTGTCAAGAGATTCCAAAGGTAGATTTAAAAAAGGCGTAGGTTTTCAAAACCTAATAGGCCAAGTGTTTGGTCGTTTAACAGTATTATCCAAAGTGGAAGGTTACAAAAAAGATCGAAAGAGTTATTGGATGTGTGTTTGTGAATGTGGTAATGAGAAAGTTGTAAGAGCAGATTCTTTGAAGTCTCAAAAAACAACTTCTTGTGGTTGTTATAACGTTGACTCACACAAAAAACATGGTCAGTTCAATACATCTCTATATCATAAATGGGAAGCAATGAAATCTAGATGCTACAATCCAAATAATATAAAGTATGATATTTATGGTGGTAGAGGTATAAAAGTATGTAATGAATGGATTGAGTCTTTCAATAATTTTTATGAGTGGTCTTTACTTTCTGAATATGAGGAACATATACAAAAATATGGTAGAAAGAATACTACACTAGACAGGATAAACTGTGATGGCAATTACGAACCTAATAATTGTAGATGGGCGACCATAAAAGAACAAAACAAAAACAGGAATCTAAATAGGAAAAATAGCTTAACCTCAACGACTATCGAAACAGAAAAAGCCTACTAATTGTAGGCTTTTTTCAATGGAGTAGAGTACAGCACAAGCTAATGGTGCTGGAAACAAGAGGGTACTTTTACAAGTACAAGATATAGTCTAATCTTGCGGGAAACTGTAAGCAGTTCATAAGAGAACGGTATAGGTGTTGCGAACTTATACGAATATGATGGGAGATCATTTGGAACGGGCAGTGGATTTACGGCGGATGAAATTAACGCGGGAGTGTTGCGCGCCGCACTTGTAAAAATTATCGCTGACACAGCGACGTATATCGATGGAAGTGGCATCCATGTAGTTGATAATAACAACATAGAAAGACTTAGAATCGGAAAATATGCAGCCGATAAATTTGGTCTATTGTTACGAAATAAAGCCGGTGACACAACGATTATTAGCGAGGATGGGTTACTGCAAACGTGGCAAGAGGGGCGATCTGATAACGTCGACGAATATAGTCCGCTAGTGCTTAACCTGTATATTCCGTCAGAAACGATAAGCATTAAAAAGGCGTTACTACGATTTAAGTTGCAGCCGTTTAGGGCGTATAGTAAAGGCGCCAAATCAAAATCATTTAACGCTACATCAACGACAACTCATGGTGGATGGAACGAAACGAGTAAAGGCGGCGGGTATTATAGTAATGACAGCGGGGCAGAGGATTGGATGCCAGGAAGAAATGGCCATGACCACGGGTTAGAGGACGGACTCTATATAGCGATTACTGATGGATTCGGTACTAATGTCGTTGGCTCAAGAAGATGGGTTAAATCAGGTCAACACGTTCATAAAATACAAATACCGGAACATAGTCACAGATTCGAAATAGGTTCCCATTCTCATAACTTTACTGTACCGGCTCACGGTCACGATATCGAATACGGCATATACGAAAGTTCAAGCGCAACAGGTGTAGGTGTGATAATTAATGGTGTTGATAGAACATTAGCACTAGGAGGTAAATTCAATAGTGACAGAAATGGGCTTAACATTACAAGTTACATGGAAAAAGGCCAATGGAACGAAATTAGACTAACTAGTAATAAACTAGGAAGAATTGATGCTACAGTATTTACTCAAGCATTTATCGGTGTGTAAAGGAGTGAAAGAGATTGAAGACAATGTACAAAGCAATAGCGAATAGTCCGTCTACACAATTAGCTACAGCTATATCTGATACGGATAAAACAATCGAACTTGTCGATGGATCAGTGTTGCCTGATGCACCAAATTTGGCAGTTATCGGAATCGGTGAAACAGCTGAAACAATTTTGTATGTAGAGAAGAATGGTAATATTTTAAATAATGTCTCAAGAGGATTTCAGGGAACCGCCCAAGCATGGTCAACTGGTGTAAAAGTAGCTAGGAATTTTACCGCGTATGACCATGATGCTTTTAAAGAAAACATTGAAACTTTAAATCAACAAGCTGGTGATATTGAAAATTTAACAACTGTAGAAAAATCAAATCTTGTTGACGCCATTAACGAATTGCTTACAAAAATAGGTGAAACAGGCTCGCTAACAACAGATGAAAAAAGTAATTTAGTAGCTGCAGTTAATGAAATTAAACAAAAATTTACTGCACACTTGGCTGATAACGAGAAACACATTGCACCTACAGAACGGACATCTTGGAATAACAAGCAAAATGCGTTGGGATATTCTCCTCTTAATAAAGCGGGAGATACTATGTCTGGTAATTTAGGTATAGATAATGCTGGCCCAGGTATTGTTCTTAATTATAACGGAGTAATCAAGGGAAATTTTTATTATTTAGCTGGTGATGATTGCCTTTATTTGTTTAATAGAGATGGAGCATCTACTTACAGGGGAGGCTTCCGCTTTAAACCAGATAAAAATGTAGATATCTATGACGGAACAACGTACAGAAAAATTTGGCATGCTGGAAATGCAGGTCCTTTTTACGTTGGTCTAGGAAGTCCAGAAGGAGTCGTTACTGCTTCTGTCGGTGCTATCTATCAGCGCACTGATGGCGCAGCGTCTACTACTCTATATGTCAAAGAATCAGGAACCGGGAACGTGGGGTGGAAAGCGAAATGATGAAAACATGTGTGGTATTAAATGGAAAGACAATTAATGTTGGTGAGTGGGATTATCAATTTGTAGACGTTGACGGTGAACAAGTTGCGCAGAATCCCATTCCAGATGGTGCGGTCATTGAAGAACGTGATTTTGAGTATTCTGAAGAATTTGGTTGGCGTGAAACATGTTTTGTTCCACAACCTACTGAAATTGAAAAACTACAACAAGAAAATGCTGATTTAGCATTTAACATAATGCTTGTTGAAGGCGAAGCACAAACAGCGCGTCAAGAGGTTGCTGACTTAAACTTTACACTAATGATTAATGGGGTGATTTGATATGCTAACATTTGAAAAAATCAAAGGATACTATGAAGGTGGATATTGGACAAAAGAACAAGTGGAAACAGCGGTTAAATACAAAAAAATTACAACAGAACAATATGAAACAATCACAGGAGAAGCGTACACGGAGTAGGATTTTTTTATTTTGTTCAAGGTTTTGTTAAAAATAAAAAAGGGCACGATATTGTGCCACCAATCAATGCGTTATTAGAATTATTCGTATATGCGAATAGGGGTAGTATCATTTCTAATTTCTACTATTTGGTATAAATAGTAAGAAAATAAAAGTAATTGGATTAAAGAAAAAACTATTTTTATTTTCTTTAGTCTCTTCTTTTGAAGGAAATAAAGAAGGACTCCTGTTAAAATAGCAAGAATAATTGAGCTAATAGGCGTAACAAATAAAACCCAATTCTTCGTAGAATCGAATCCGTGTATTAATTTACCTAAAACGAAATAAGCTGAGAGCAAGGAAATAAGGTACCAATAATTAAAAGTGGATAAGACAGAGATTAAAAGAATAAAAATAATATCCAAAGTTTTTTTCATAAGTAATAATCGTCCCCAAATCAAAGTGTGTAGTTATTAACAAATTATAGCATAATTTAGGTTTTGTTCCTAATTTAGGGAGGTTATTGTAGTTTTTTGACGAATATATTGTGTGTTAATTATAAAAAACTATTAGGGGGATATTATGAAAAAAAGTTTAGTAGTTTTAATGTCTTTAATATTTTTATTTAGCTTATCTTTGTTAACTTTTGATTCTAATGAAGTTAAGGCAGCTACTATTGGTCAACAATTATTAAAGCCTGAGGAAGGTTGGAAAAGATATGATGATACGGATCCAGCTATTAAGTATTCAGTAGGTTGGACTAAATCTACTGTGACAACTGAAAATCCTCCTAACTATAATAACACCCACTCCAGTACAATGTTGGGTGGTGAGAAAATATCATTTGATTTTATAGGTAAAAGTATTCGTATTATAGTGAGAGCATCTCCTTCTAGAGCATCGCAAGTAAAAGTAACTATAGATGGAATTGTGAATCACTATAGTGAAATATCACCTATAAGCATTAAGCAAATGTTAGCATACGAAAAAACAAATGTTAAAGAAGGTAGGCACACTGTAGTTATTGAGACTATAGAAGCAAAAATAGCCACACTTGATGCCATCGACATCGACTCAACGGGTTTTTTAATTCATCCAGATGATATTGTCCGCTGCCATTTTCAATGGCAGTGTTTTTTGTTGTTTTAGGAAAATTTTATGTCGGTACTTTTGGAGGGAATTATGCGACAATGTATAAATGTAAATCATTCCCTTGCGGGAGGAGGACAAAAA
>DUSF01000052.1 GCA_012842745.1 Bacillus sp. (in: firmicutes)
TATACCAAAAATGGTCTTTTAACCTCTTTTTCTGTTCGTACCAATTTGGAAACGGCTTGTCACTATCTTTTGTCCAGTTTCTTTTTTCGTAGTTGCCTACATTCCACAACTTTCTTGCTGCATATCCTAACTGCGATAAAATAATGTTGGTTTCATTATTTGGTTTATATACAAAATAAGAAGCACGAAGCAACCTTATTCACCACCTTTCGATTGATTCTCAATATATTTTTTGATTCCATCCTCACTAATGGAACCAACGGTTTCGAGATAAAAGCTACTATTCCATAAATGTCCTTTCCATAATTTTTGTTTGATTTCAGGGAATTGCAAAAAGAGTTTCCTTCCCGATATACCTTTTAACATTTTTACGATGTAAGAAGGTGCGATCTTTGGATGGGCAGATGCAAAAACATGAATATGATCTTGGTCAACCACCTCCATCATCACAACTTCAAATTCTTTTTCCTTTGCAATTTCTTGAAAAAGGTCTTTTAGATAACTTTCAATTTGATTTGTTAAAACTTTTCTTCGATATTTCACTGTCCATACAATGTGATAGTTAACGTTATATACACAAGTTCTGGCGTGTTTAAGATTCGATTTATTTTTCATACATATAGTATATAGTATTATTAGTAGACAATCAATAATACCAATATTTCCATTTAATACAGGTAGTTATTTAGATTATACAAAGAAAGCGGTCATTCCTCTCCCCATTGAAATGCGGAGGATTCTGACCGCTTTATCCTAAAAATTTTATATTCATTTCATCGTGTTAGTTTTTCAATGCAAGAATATACCGTTCATCTGTTAACGGTTGGTTATTAATTTCAAAGTTAAATACATCACTATTCCAACAAAAACCATTATTTTCATAAAATCTTTTTGCATTAAAGTTTTCTTTTAAGACCCATAAATAACAATTGTGATATCCCTTATTCTTCATATCAATTAATGCTGTTTCTAATAATTTTTGCCCATAACCTTTTTTACAATAATCGGGGATTACATAAATGGATACAATTTCTCCCCAGTCTAGAAACTCTTCGTCTCTTGCTTTTCCATAAGCAATACAACCCACTAGTGTTTCATTTTCATATAGAAGTTGTACAGTTAAAATGTTATTACCTATCCAGTTTTGAAACGCACCTACCCAAAAATCATTTTTCAGTTCATCCAAATACCGCTGTGGAATGATTCCTTTATACGCTGATTTCCAACTTATAGCATGTATTTGGCTAATAACTTCACAATCATTAAAGGTAGCCTTTCTTATTTTACCGTTCATTATTAACACCGCGTTTTTCCTTATATTTTAAAATCCAAATGCTGAATGCTCCCTGTGCGGCCATCCTCAAAAAGAAAGATTCCAGTGCTTCTTATTTGGGCTTGTTCTTGTTGATCTGAAGAAAATAATGAAAACTGAGTTGGCATGTGACCAAGAAATATGGCTCCGATGCCTTTTTCAGCAATTGCAAATAATTGGTCATTTCCATTCTCATCTTTTGTCCAAATTCGCAGATGATGAAAGATAGCATCATTTTCGTCAATCCAGCCATTATGATCATCATCGTATGCAGCAAGGTCTTTAAAGCCATTCCCACTTTGCGTTCCAAATAACTCCAGGCCATTATTAATGATGTTATCTCCATTTTTATCAAGGGCTAGAAATCCACTTCCAGGATACAAATATGGAATATCCACCATTGTCCCATTACTTGTTAAGTCAAACTTGAACGTCCTATCTGATAATTCAGCTGCCGTTCCATTAAAATTAATAATAAGTGGGTCAACAAATGATCCAATTGTTACCTCAGAATACGATTCTTGGTACAACTCCCTACTCATATTTATGTCTACTGTAAAATTAATTTCTTTACCGTCCTCTGTTAAAATTTTTCCCTCTGCTGAAAAAGAAACCTCTTCATAGCGATAAGTTCTTTCATAATTTTCAATTACTGTTTGCGTTGGCGGCATCTGAATGGCATTCGAAATCAAAATTTGTTCAGGTACTTGTAAATTCAACTTTTTCCCTTTAAATAATTTAGGGAATAGTATATCAATTAACTGCAACCGCAGCTGATCTTTTTTACTCAAGTGCAAATACTCCGAGCGATATTCTGTCGTCATTTCTTTATGTTTGTTAACCATTTTTTCAGCTACTTGCTTTAATTGGCTAGCGTGATTTTGAACAGGTTGCAAGAGTTGTTTTTGATTAGGCTTCACTAACACCTTCTTCATCGTTGTTTTGGAAATTTTTGACTCGTTAAAAATCCGTTCACTATTCATATTTATTTTAAAATCTGCAATTTTCATGTACAAGCCCCTTCCTATTTTTTAGTAATATCGGCAATATTTTTTAAAAATATAGGCTTATTTTCCAAAATAAGAGAGCGCCCCTAACTTAGTTAGAGACGCCCGATTTTTTAAATTTTTCAAATACATGTAGGCTTTCGAAATACTTATCCATTGGCATATACTTTTTTTGAAACGCAATTACCCAAAAATCATTTTTCGGTTCATCCTAATACCGCTGTGGAATGATACCTTTATCCGCTGACCTCCAACTTATAGCTTGTATTTGGTTAATAACTTCACAATCATTAAAAGCAGCACTTCTTATTTTAAAGTTCATTATTAACAACGCCTTTTTTCTTTTAGTTTGGGTTCTCGTTATCCACCGCAACCTCACTATTCGGTGATACGAATTCTTCACCTTCTGAATCCCTTGAAATTAAAAAAATTGCAATTACAACAAATAAAATGCCTAACAAATGCGGAAATAAAAGCTCTTCCTTTAGAATTAGAAATGAAAGGATTACTGAACTTAATGGAAGTATACTTGTAAAAACTCCTGCTGAACTTGCTGAAACTATTGATAATCCTTGATACATTAAAAGAAAAGCAAGTACCGTTACAACAATTCCAAAATATAAAATGTTTAGCCAATCCCCTAATCCTACACTTGAAAAGTCAAAACTTTTAGCTTCTTTTATTGAAAATGGCAAAAACATGATTAAGCCAAAAATGCTCATCATCGTTGATATTGTGAGGGGTGTTAATTTATTAGATATTAATTTTCCTAATGTAATAAATAGCGTTTCGCCCAATACTGCGCCAAATATTAAAAGATTTCCTAATAAAGAGTGAATGTCACCTATTTTACCACCTAAAAGATTAATCAATAATACACCTAAGACTGCAAACAAAATCCCAAAACCTTTTCTTTTTGTGAGCCTTTCTTTTAAAAGTAATAAAGAAACCAAAGCAATAACCGCGGGAAGAATGCTCATAATGATTCCAGCTTCAATTGCAGTCGTATATTTCAAGCCATAAAGCATAAAAACATTAAACAAGAAAACTCCTGTCAATGCTTGGATAAAAAGAACTAATAGGTCCTTAAATTTTATAGATGGAAATTGTCTTTCCTTTCCGACTAAAAATAAAACTAGAATGATTGATGCAACTATAAATCGTAATTCTGAGGCTAAAAAAATAGGAAAACTTGAAATGATAAGTTTTCCAAATACTACAGAGCTACCCACAATTGCCATTGCTAAGGCTATCTTGGTGTATGCCAGTGTTAATGAATTCATTTTCAAATTCTCCTTGCTTATAACGAATACAGATGAAAACAAATAAAATAATCGTACATTAAATGGGCATTATTTTTCAATACATAAGAAGTTAGTTGCTGATGGAAGAAATCGGAATTTGGTTTCATTAATTTTAGCACTAACGTCACTTTTAGTTAATTCATCAATTAATTTGCCTAAGTGCGGATAAATTTCATCTTTAAAACCAACTAAAGGGTATATTAATAGTAAGCCACCTTTTTTTGTTATCCTCACCATTTCATTAATTGCATCTAAATGAAATTTAAAATCAAATTGTTCTTGGTATAAAAATAAAAAATGATTACAAAAAACTAATGAAAATGTGTCATTTTCAAAAGGTAAGAAAGGCAATGTTGCCGGGATATATTTTTCTTTATGTTTGTCTTTACTGTAACTATCAATAAATTGATTTAAAGAACGATTTCTAATTTCATCATGATGGTTTAGGCTTTTGTAGTCGTTCCATATAAAAAGATTTTCGTTTTGGGATAACTTTTGAGAAGCTATTTTGATTTCCTTTTGTCCAAGCTCATAAATTTCTTCGCTTGTAAGATTGTACAAAGGATCAGCTGCTATAGCGTCATACCCCTTTTTGTTTAATTCAGCAGTAAATGAGGAAGCACCTGATGCAATATCAAGAATTTTCCCTTTACTAAACAATTTTTCTTCCAACATAAACATTTCCATATACTCTTGGTAAGAGCGACATGTCATCGCAACTCCCGTTTGAGCATACAACTCAGTTTTAGGCATTTCTTCTTCTCCCCTTTTCTCAACTCAACTAATCTCGGCTAACATATGTTATTATAGTAAAAAATTGTATATTACTCAAGTTCATTCCCGCTGATTAGCCCCATTGTTTTCAAAAAACGATAAACCCGCTTTGTTTTAAAAAAAATAGGAGCACGCGGCTCCTTTTTGATTTTCCAAAATTATATTGCCCAATCCCCATTGCGGAAAATCGGTACAATCGTACCATCCTGTTTAATGCCATCAATGTTCATATTATTGGAACCAATCATGAAATCAACGTGAACAGTGGAAGTATTTAAACCATGTTGTTGTAATTCTTCCTCGCTCATTTTCGTCCCGCCCTGAATTGTCGTCGGGTACGCTGAACCAATGGCAAGGTGATTAGAAGCATTTTCATCAAATAGAGTATTAAAGAAGGTAATTCCAGATTGAGAAATTGGTGATGGATCTGGTACGAGAGCTACTTCACCTAAACCGGTTCCACCCTCGTTGTCAAAAACTAACTTTTTAATCGTTTCATCCCCTTTTTCTGCAGAAATATCAACAATTTTCCCATCTTTAAAGTGCACTTCAATACCTTCAATTAATGTCCCAGCATAGCTTAACGGCTTCGTACTGCGTACAACACCATCCATCCGGCGTGTATCAGGTGCGGTAAATACTTCCTCAGTTGGCATGTTGGCAATGAACTCTTCTTCTTTTGGATTAACACTTCCCGCACATGCCCAAATATGATTCTTTGGCAATCCTAAGGTTAAATCTGTTCCAGGTGCAGTATAATGCAACGCATCGAACTGAATTTCATTTAATTTCGCTGCTTTTTCATTCAATGTTTTTTTATGTTCATCCCAGGCAGCAATCGGATCATCTGTATAGATACGACACGTTTTAAAAATTTGATCCCATAAGGCATCGACTTGTTCTTCAGAAGTCGCGAGATTAGGGAATACTTTCGCAGCCCAACCCTCTCCAGCAGCAGCGGCAACGGTCCATTTCAAATCATCATTTTGGGTTACCATTCGCTGCACCTTGAATGCCTTTCCAGCAACATTTTGATAGGCTGCAATTTTGGCTGGATCTACTTCATTTAGTAAGCCTGGATCACTCGATACAATTGTAAGACGGCAGACACGATGGTTCAATACATGGTCTTCAGATTCCTCGATTTCGTATTTGGGAATGTCGGTCAGTACTTCTTGAGATTGATGAGTATAATGCATTTTGCTTATTTCATCATCTGACCATTTTACAATTACTTTTTCAGCCCCTAACGCATAAGATTCTTTTGTAATTAAACGAGCTAAAGGGGCTTGGTCAACGGTAATCGTCAATTTCACCCAATCACCAGGTGTAACATTAATTCCTTTCGAAACTAACAGTTTTGCGTATTTCTGTAAATTTTCTTTAAAATTGGGAAGGGTCATATTTTACCTCCTGTAAATTTATTACTAAATGCACCTTGGCATATTTGCACCTAGTTTATTTATGATAAATCATTCCGCGTGGCAAATCCATCCGTGAAATTTTTGCGTTTTAGGTAAACAGTCTATAGACGGCAATCCGACTTATTCAAGTCCGTTAAAAAAATGCCTATATTATCAGAATTACGAATAGAACTTAATGGAATAACTATATAAGATAACACATTTAACGCAACACCTTTGGGTGTTATAATAATTTATAACACCTAAAGGCATTGAATGATAATTGGAGGTTTAAAATTATGTCAACTAGTCAGCAGAAACATACTTCATCGTTATTGGCTCGTTATTATCCATAGTTGCTTTATATAAGGTTATTTCACCAGAGGGAGGTATAGGTTCATTTGCGTTACTTTTAAAATTTTCATTTAATGCTATCGTCCAAGTTGCTTCGTTATTTTTTACCAAAACAACAGCTAATGTTCCAAATTGAACAATACTGTCCCAGCTATATTTTTCCGTTTTTCCATTATAATCAATGGTAATTCCTTTAGGAGCACTGATAACCCTGGCATTTTCCCCTTTCCATTGTCCATGGATTGATGGACCAACATACGAATAAGAGTAACCCCCATTACGGTCCCCATACGTACCAATGTATTGGTGTATAGAATTATCGGCAGCTTTATATGTAACGGCTGCAATGTCTTTCTCTACCCATTTTACTTTAAACTCGTCTTTGGTCTTATACGGCAAGCTTTCCTTTGGTCGAGCTAATATCCCAAAATAGGTTCTATAATATCTTGCCTGACCGGATTCTCTATTTTCTTTTATGACTAACACATTTTTTAGGTCTGGTGAGATGCTTACAATATGTTTTGTTTTATAGCTTTGATTTATAAATAAGCCCACATGAAGAAGAATAAGAACCATAGTGATGCTCGTTGTTATCACTTTCCAGTTTTTAGTTACACTAAGCAGCAGAAAAATGGAGAAAACCATGCAAATTACAATCAATATGTTTATCACATAAAAAATTCGGTTGTCTACGTACTCCATAAAATATCTCGATTGTAAAAAGAAATATCCCATTTGTACAGCAAACAGCCCAATGGCAATAAGGAAAAATAACCAGCCTCCTATTTTCTTGCGATGTTTATATATCGGTTTCATTTGGTATTACCTCCATAGAAAACTTCCATGTGTTGCCGTTATCGTTTGAAATGAATTTTCCCTTTACTTTCCCACCTTGATAGTCTCCGTTAGGACCTTGATTGATATAAACCGCCAAGTAATCCTCTTCTTTAAAAGGGACTTCAGCAATCACAAAGATTTTATGATACTTCTCTGGAATATAAATATCGGCTTCACTCCAGGAATCCCCTCCGTCTTGTGTGGCATAAAGGCTAGGTTCTTCAGGATTCAAGATTCCGAATGATAAGAAGCCTGTACTTTCATCAACAAACCCACCATCAGCAATTAATCTGGTGACATTCGAATGAGTCGTTTCTTTCCATTGATTCCCGCCATCCTTTGTTATGTAAACAGTTGTCCATTCTTGTGACATTGTTCGATCACCTGAAATGATGACGTAGCCAAAGGACTCATTTAAAAATTCAACTTTTCGGAAACGGATGGGCGGATAGTTCTCCGTAACAATTGTATCTTCCCATGTCTTTCCTTGATCTTGAGAATATATTAATTTAATACTTTTTCCATTTGGACTGGTTCCATCCGAATATAGGAAAGAAGCACGTTTTTGTGTAAGAATATAACTATTTTCAATAAGTTCTTTCTTATTTCCAGAATACTCCCCTTCAAATAATTTTTCTTTTTCAACGGGGACTACAATCCATTCATTTCCTCTATTGAAGGTAATCTGTAATTGATTATTTTGTAGCGAGTATCCAATTGAATCATCTTCATAATCTTCATAGATTGGCTGTAGCGGGTCCGATTGTATTGGTTCTGATTTTTTTGAATCATGTATTTCAATTGCCTGATTTGGAACTACTGTAATTACTCCTGAGTGCTTTTCGAAAAAGAATGTACCAACGAATACGCCAACAATCATTATACAAGCTATACCAATGATTAGAATTTTCACTAAAACTGCTCCTTTATTGTACATTTCATTCACAAAATTATTTTATTTTGTCATATTCAATTACCCATACAACCCCTTCTTTTCTTTCATACGATATACAGAAAACTGTTATTGAAGGGGGGCAAATAAATGGATATACCCGTTTCTGGTTACATGTATGAATCAGATGGATTAGATCCTGAACATTCTCATAATTTGTATATAACATCATGGGATGGTAGGCCTGTTCACATTCATCACTTTTCCGGGGTAACTTCATTTGATGTTGGTCATAACCATAAATATGTTGGAAAGACAGAGCCTGCACCTAGTGGTGTACAGCATACGCATCGCTACTTTACGTATACAGCTTTTAATGATGGTCATAAACATGTAATAAAAGGGGTTACTGGACCAGCTATATCTCTTCCGAACGGAGGACATATTCACGAATTTAGTGGGATGACGACGGTTGACGGTCATGTTCCCCATTCCCACCGGTATGAAGGAAAAACAAGTCTCTCCTAAAAATCCCGCCCGAAAGGGTGGGATTTTATAACTTTTTCTTAAAGTTTTCAACTGCTTTTTCAACTGTTGGATAAGCAAATTGAAAGCCAGCATCTAAGATCCTTTTGGGAATTACTTTTTGCCCGCTTAGCAACATTTGCGACATTTCGCCAAACATTAGTTTTAATAGAAATGCAGGAACCGGGAAAAAATGTGGACGATTTAGTTCTTTAGAAAGGGCACGTCCGAATTCATCGTTTGTCACTGGATGGGGTGCGGTTGCGTTAATCGGGCCTTGAATGGCTTCGTTGGTAATACAAAAAGCGATGAGTTGGATGAGGTCCTCAATATGAATCCAGGACAGCCATTGCTTGCCAGTCCCCACTTTTCCACCTACAAAAAGCTTATAAGGAAGCAACATTTTCGGAAGTGCGCCGCCATTCCTCCCTAGCACAACACCAAGTCTCAACTTAATAACACGCGTATATGGTTCCATTAATTCTGCAGCTTTCTCCCACCTCTTCACAACCTCTGCTAAGAAATCATCGCCAATTTTTGAACTTGTTTCATCGAATGTCCCCGTTTCTGACATACCGTAAATGCCTACAGCCGATCCGTTAATGACAACTTTAGGTTTGTATGAAAGTCGTTGTACAATTTCTGCTTCTTTTTCCGTAGTACTGACTCTTGATGTAATGATTTTTTTCTTTACTTTATCCGTCCAACGTTGATTAATCGTTTCTCCAGCAAGATTAACAAAAGCATCTGCTTGTTCGAGCAGGGCAACATTCTTTTGGAGCTCATGCCATGTTATATGGCGAACTTGTGAATTTTCTTGCTGTTGCTTCCCCTTATCGCTGTGTGCCTCACGCTCAAAACGAGAAACGAGGACGACTTCACTCCCCTTTTTTATAAAATATGAGGTTAATTGTTTGCCAATAAAACCACTGCCACCAAAAACGACAATCTTCATAGATGACGTTTCCCCCTTTTTTTGAAAGGTGAATTAAACCTATATTCAATACGTTATTTTAAAGAGCTTAAATATAAATCTAATGAATCCTCTACTTCGTTTGCGACCAACTGAATAAAATCATCATAATTTTTTTTACGATTTTTGGTATTGCTTTGTTCTCTGCCATTTACCCTAACCATATTTCTGATATACTACCATGAAAATGCATATTTTTTCATTTATTTGGTGTAGCAATTGCTACACGGAAGGCTACTAACTAACCAGCATTCTTCTATTTTTAAATAGTATCTAAATGATATATTCAATCCCGTGATCATTGCACCATTCGATTGCAATCTTTTTGTAGCATTCATCCCGAAAATCATACCAATCATCCTGGATGCCAAGACGGATTATTTCATCTTTAAATCTACGAAATGCCCCTCTTCCGCTAATTGTATTAAGCAAACGATCTTTATTTCTGTCACTTGAAAGACTATAACAAAAGTCTTCCATCATTTCGTATTCATTGATGTCAAACTTTGTTGGGAGTTTTATGTAATCCTCGAAATTTTCCATAATATCAATGGCAATTTTAATATTTTCCTGTTGCCAATCAGGAAGATGGTTGAATGGCTCATCCTCATCTGCTATTCTAAAGTCTTTATCATAGACCTGAACCACTACCCCTTCCTTTACATTCAAAAAAGTATTTGCTTCATCGAATTGCATCTCCATTCCTTCGATAATATCTTCGAGTTTAACTGCTTTTTTCACGACAGCACCAACCTATTCTTAGAATTTCAAATTTTGTAATAATTACAAAAAAAGGCTATATACCCAAATTTTTTTTCGAAAGATTGCTTCTGCTTTTTCATCCTTCTTTTACTTTTAGCTATACGATTTCTCCTATTCCTCATCTTCCAGCCATTCTAACGAATAATACAGTTCACATAAGTCATCATGATACCCCCAACCGATTCCATCCGACTCCTCAACCACCGCATACAGACGATCGCGAAAAATCTTAAATAGATTTTCATCTTTGTCACATTCGATAATAACTTTGTTGTACATTGATACCATACTGTCATAAAATTTCCCGTCAATGTCACCGTATGTATTCGTAAATTCCGTTCCAACCTCAACATAAAATAGCATTAAATCAAGTGTTCTTAATTGATCACCTGTAATTTTCTTGAAATTAGCAATTGCGTTTCTAGCCTCGCTTAGTCTCATTTTGCCAAATCCTCTATCGGGAAAAAATTCATCATTAATTTTTTTCTTCGTGCTTTCAAATAAGTTTTCCACCGCTTCTTCACCGATAAATTTACTAGATAGAAAATCTTGAACATCCTTTATTATTAATCGTCATTTATCGTGGCATTCCTATTTCTTGGAATGGATAAATTTGAAATTTCACTTTTCCCCTTACTGAGTCATAAGAAATAAATCCAAAAATTCTGCTATCTTTACTAATTCTCCGGTTATCACCCATTACAAACAACGAGTTGTCAGGAACCGTTGCCTCCCCAGTAAGATCTTCTAGTGTAAAATCACGCATTAACTTGCCAAATGAAAGCTCCTCTCGGTTTTCCATTATATATTGTTCTTCAATAGCTTCACCATTTATATATAATACGTCATCCTTTACTTCAATTCGATCTCCTGGAAGACCAATAACCCTTTTAATATATTTTCTATCAGCATCTGGAGCATCAAAAACAATAATATCAAATCGTTCGATTTCAGAAATTTTGCTTATCAATAATTTATCTTTATCTTGAAAAGTGGGTACCATTGATTCACCTTTCACAGTAATCGGTGAGATGAAAAATTGTTGAGCAACAAAAACAATTATAAATGCATATAAGATTGATTGAAGCCACGATATAAATTCCTTTTTTGTACTTACCTTCATTCTTTGTTCCCCCCATCATTTTTTATAAAAATATCCATTTGTGAAACTAAAATTTATTTACGTTCATCTTACCACTTATTAGTAACATTATGATTACAATTTATTAACAAAATTGTATTATTTAGTTTTTAATATTCCCCTTTTAACCTTCTATTTAATGTATTTACGATTTCTTCAACCGTACTTTTTTCTTTTTCTGATAATTTCCTTCATGTTTCGTTCACTTAATTTTTGAACATAGAGGAATGGCGACACCTCAAATATCTTGTACATAATTGCACTATACGATTCAGTAGAAGCACCATCGATTTTATCCTGTAAGGAAAAGATAATGAATCGTTCCACTCTGTTTGAGATAGTTGCTCCTTATCTTCACTAGTCCACTTTCCCTAATAAACCTAAATTATATATTTGATTCCATAATCATTGCACCATTTGATTACGATCTGTTTGTAGCATTCATCCCGAAACTCATACCAATCATCCTGGATGCCGAGACGAATTATTTCATCTTTAAATCTACGAAATCCCCCTCTTCCGCTAATTGTATTAAGCAAACGATCTTTATTTCTGTCACTTGAAAGACTATAACAAAAGTCTTCCATCATTTCGTATTCATGGATGTCAAACTTTGTTGGGAGTTTTATGTAATCCTCGAAATTTTCCATAATATCAATGGCAATTTTAATATTTTCTTGTTGCCAATCTGGAAGATGGTTGAACGGCTCGTCCTCCTCCGCTATTCTGAAGTCATTATCATCGACTTGAACCACTACTCCTTCCTTTACATTCAAAAAAGTATTTGCTTCATCGAAGTGCATCTCCATTCCTTCGATAATACCTTCGAGTCTAACTGCTTTTTTCACGTATAGCACCAGCCCATTCTGAATATTTCATATTTAGTAACTACTCCTTTTTTGGATAATCAATCCCATTAGCTTTGTTCAAATAGCCAGACAGGTCTACGTCATCTGGTGAAACAGACGGAGTTAATGATAGCCAATATAGAAAGCTGCCCGCAATAACAGCTATGAATAAACTAATAAAAAAATTCAGTGCAAATATGGTTACTTTTAACTAAAGTCCCACTTCCTTACCTCTGTTTAACCTAATAAAGGGAATCCCTTTGGTTGAACAATTACATCCTAATTTAGGAAAAACGACAATACAATAAATCCAATTATGATTACTAGAATAAGAATTCCTGCACCTTTCCACCCAAAGCTACCTATTAAATCAGCTAGATTTCCATTGTTTGCTCTATTAAAACCATCATTCAAATTCCCAGTTGTACTTCTTTTCAATTCTTCTTGTCTTAACCGCTCTCGTTTTTGTTCAGGAGTTTCTTTATCAGTTTGCAATTAAATCACCCCATAAATTCCTTTCATTTAAGCTTATTGATACTGATAATCTACATACTTTCCATTATTAATAAAGCGAAGGATTTTTCTGTAAAAAATAGGCCGGTATCAAATAAACAGGTATTGAAGCTGGAATGAAAATAAATATTAGCCTTACGATTAACGGATCAATTTCAAAAAACTCGGCAATTCCTGCGCAAACTCCGAATAACACTTTATTTGTGGATGATTTCATTAATTTTTTCAATTTGATACCTCCTATGCTAAGACACCCGTTTACTTCTCCTTTATCTGCTTTAATAATTCAATGATTTCTTTGTTCTGTTCTCCTAATTTTCTTACTTTCACCTCAATAGAAAGGCCAGTAATTACGATTGCGATAATGCCAAGTGATACAATCAGCTCCATTTCGTTTTCCTCCTTAACCAAAACGCTAATTACTACGGGTTTTTCATTTGAACCTTTCCTTTCTTTTTTTACGAGTTAGATTTGATGAAATTGTTTTATGTATTTAATCCTAATGACACTGCTAATTTCAAAAAAGTTTCAAAAAAATTGCCCATAACCCATTATTGACTTTAAGAATATAACTGTCATTAAAAAATGACCAAATCGACATGACTTGGTCTACGCTATTCAAAAATATCATTCAGTTCCACCGCTAACTCTTCAAAGATGAACGATTGAATCATTTCATTTGTCTTAAAGGTCTTGCTTTTTTCGATAGTAGCATTTTCGTATTGATAGACGGTGACTTCCTGATTCCAAGGATTAACAATCCAATATTCTTTAACCCCACACGCTAAATAAAGTTCGAGTTTTTTAACCATATCTTTTGATTGCGTGCTTTTTGATAAAATTTCCACGATTAAATCAGGGACACCTTTGTAATAATCATCCTCACCCAGTTTTTCTTCCAGGTCACAAATAATCATTAAATCTGGTTGCACCATGTTTATTTTTTCTGGCGTTCGCTTCAATTCAATATCGAAAGGTGCCATAAATGGTTCACATTTTTTCCCTTTAAAAGTATTGTGAAAAGTTCCAAATAGCCTGCCTAAAATACGTTGGTGTATTACTTTCGGAGAAGCAAGAAAATAAATTTGCCCATCAATATATTCAACTCTTTCATCAGAATTGTTGCGCAGTTCCAGAAACTCCTCAAAGGTTGCTTTTTGACCAAAACCGATGTAGCTGTAATCTTCTGCTCCTTCGGATATAACCGCAGCTATTTTCCCCATCTGACCTTCGAATTCTGGCAAGGGTGAAAGCTTGGCAACAACTGTACCATTCCGTGAAATAAAAATATCTTCCTTTGTAGCAAGTATCAAATATTTGCCAAAATTATTTTGCAATTCAGTGGAAGTAATAATCACTTTATAAACACCTTCCCTGTTAGCTAAAATAGCTATTTTAGCTAATTGTAACATACCACGGAGTAATTGCAATAAATCGGGACATGGTCCCTGTCCCCATCAGATTTAGACTCTCAGCTTAGAATTTGTATTCTAATAATGATTAACCCTTCATTTTCCCTAATGTATAATTCCTCCTTTATTGCGAAAAATAACCTTATAAATATAATTTCAAAAGGTGTTTTTGATGCTAAAATCCGATAAAGTTTCCCCTTTACATATTATTTTACTTTTAGTAACAGCTTCTGGTATAAAAACACATGTGTTTTGTATTTCTCCCTTACTCACCACTTCTGGAAGAGATGCATGGATAACCGTGCTTATAACAATCGGACTTTTTCTTTTTTGGTTACCATTTTTAATTTATATTCATAAAAAAACTAATAATCGTTCCTTATATAGTTTGTTATCAGAAATCCTTGGTATGAAAATCACTTATTTCATCAACTTTATTATTATTATTTTCATTGCTTTGGAAATTGCTGTTTCATTACGAGAAACGATTACGTGGACAACGATTGCTTATTTACCTGAAACACCACAAATATTGGTGAGTCTAATTTTAATTATTTTATGTTGGTTCCTAGCTAGTTCAAACTTTGGAACAATCAATACAATCAATGTCTTTCTCTTATTTTTCATCGTTATATTTGGCTTTTTTGTCAGCATTGCCAATATACAATACAAAAACTTTTCCTTACTTTTCCCTGTTTTAGAGCATGGGTACGGGTCTGTTTTTGAAGGAATTATTTATCCAGCTGCAGGATACACAGAGCTTTTCTTCTTTTTATTATTGCAACACAAAGTTCATAATCGACTTCGCTTTCGTCACTTTTTTATCACCCTTATTATCTTGGGAGCATTAACCTTTGGACCACTGGTAGGGTCGATTATTGAATTCGGGCCAATTGAGGCCACAAAACAAAGATTTCCACCTTATGAGCAGTGGGGGCTCGTGTCTATAGGAAGATTTATTGAACATGTTGATTTTTTATCAATTTACCAGTGGTTATCTGGTATTTTCATTCGCATTTCTTTATTGCTATTCATTATAAAAGAGTCATTACAAATAAAAAACAATCGAATAAAAAACATCATTTTATTTTTTCTATCCATTGTAATAGGGGGAATCATAATGGTGCCAATTACTGATTTTCAGTTCACTTATATATTAAAAGCTTACATTTTACCAGTTTCATTTTGGTTTCTCTTTTGTTTTTCAATACTATTTACGATTGTTGCCATTATCTATTCAAGGCAGAAAGGGGGGAAATCCAATGGGGTTTAATAAGTTTTCTAGAAGAAAAACGAACAAAATTGACTTTACCAAGGAGAAAAATACAACGGAAAATCCTATTATGAATGAACAAAGGTTAAAAGAAACATTTGAACAATGTTCTGATGTTATCTTTTCAACTTTGCAGTTTCATCAACATGACGTCACCTTTATTTATTGTTCAGGACTTATCGATCATGAGATGTTTTATAAAACGATTCCTTTACGTCTTGAAGAATATTTCCAATCAACAGATGAACTAACAAATCATGCGATTGAAAAACTACAACTTCCTTCATTGCGCCTGATTGAGAACTTAGAACAGGTGGAAAATGAAATTTTTTCTGGTAAATTGTTACTATATTTTAAATCGATTAACGTGATTTATTCTGTAAATATTTCAAATAAGCCTCAGCGGAAACCAGAAGAAACTTCATTGGAGATAAGCTTTAAAGGACCGCGTGATAATTTTATTGAAGATATTATAGTAAATCATGCTTTAATTAGAAAAAGATTACCGACAGCGTCTTTTGTAAGTGAGAAATTTGAAATTGGAAGGCGGACAAAAACAAAAGTTTCTCTTCTGTATATGAAGGATGTTGCGAATCAAAGCATTCTTCCACAAATCCGGGATAAAATAAATGCAATCAATATAGATGGACTATACAGTGGAACTCAATTAGGCGAATTAATACATGATAATCCCTATTCTATTTTCCCACGTTATTCTTATACTGGACGTCCAGATTTTGCAGTTGAATCATTACTAAGTGGTCGATTTGTCATTTTAATTGACGGCATTCCTTATGCGTTGTTAACTCCAGTTACGTTATTCTTTTTATTAAAAACGGCAGAAGATAGCGAAACACATTTTTTCTATAATGCTTTTGAAAGAACATTAAGAACGGTTTCAATTTTTGTATCAGTTCTCCTGCCAGGTTTTTGGGTAGCATTGACTTCATTTCATCAAAACCAAATTCCATTTACGCTGTTGGCGACTATAATTGAAGCGAGAAAAGGTGTTCCTCTACCAACAGCGCTCGAAGCGTTATTAATGTTATTATTGTTTGAGGTTTTTAGAGAAGCTGGTATGCGACTACCTTTATCAATAGGTCAAACCTTTAGTGTTATTGGTGGGTTGATTATTGGAGATGCGGCAATAAGAGCGGGATTAACGAGTCCTGCTATGCTCGTTATTATTGCTGGGTCTACTATCGCAACCTTTACGCTTGTCAATCAGACACTTATAGGTGTTGTTTCATTAATGCGCTTTCTTATTCTTATTGTTTCATCCTTATTTGGTTTTTTTGGATTATTTGTCTCTATTTTCTTCTTCATTATTTTTATTGTGAGAGTTCGTTCATTCGGTGTTCCGTATTTACAAATGGCAACTAACTTAAGCTTAGTAAATATCATAAAAACTTTACTTAAAGTACCATCAAAAATGGATACGAAGCGTCCTAGCTCTGTCAAACCTAATGATGAAACAAGGCAGGGAGGTTCACGATGAGTAACATAAAAAATAGAATTTCTTTTTTCACTGTTTTTCTAATGTTCGTTCTCCTCCTTGCTGGTTGCTGGGATACAAATGAACCGGAAAGGATGATTTATGTCCATGGATTGGGTATTGACTACGAAGATGGTAAATACAATCTCTATCTGCAAATTGTAAATCCTACCTTACTGGCAAAGTCTGAATCCACGGGAGGACAAACCGATACAAAGGTTATCGTTGGTCATGGTACCGGAGAAACCATTAATGAAGCGATTTTTGATGTCTACAAATCTTCACAGCGTCGTATCTTTTGGGGGCATTTATCATACTTTGTTTTTACGGAAAATGTATTAAAAAAAGAGGGTTTAAAAGCAGCCATTGATTTATTTGATAGATATCGGGAGACCCGCTACAACACATGGGTCTATACAACAAAAGAGCCTTTATTTCCACTTTTAACAGTATTGCCACCATTGGAAATGTCAACTGCACTTTCGCAGCTTAGTGACCCATACCCAAAATATCGGCAAAACTCCATTATTCGTCCAGTAAGTTTAAGGGAATTATTAATTTTATTAAATGAACCACCCCATATAGCAACAATCCCCTATGTTGGACTAACTAAAAAACATACGTGGGAGACAGATAAAAAATCAATCAAAACAATTGAATTGATTGGAGCCACTTTCATTTCAGAAGATACTTTTAAAAAATCTTTTTTAATTGAAGAAATAGAAGGAATAAAGTGGATGAACGAGGACTTAACACGTGAAGAATTAAAACTTAAAAATGAGTTATCTCATGTTAGCTTATTAATTGACAATATAAAAATAGAAAAAAAACCAATCATTAAGAATAATAAGATTCACTTTCAAATTTCTATTAAAGTCCTCGCTAAATTAAGGGAAATTGTTAAGAGAGAAAATTTAAATAAAATAGAAAAAGAAACGGAAAAATTATTAAAATCGCAAATACAAGAAACTTTTCGAAAAGGATTAGAACATGAGTTGGATGTTTTTCGCTTATCTGAGGTTCTCTACCGCCAAGATGTTAATGCTTGGAAAGCTGTAGAACAAAATGGGAAAATCCCTTTAACAAAGGATAGTTTACAACTATCTATCAATGTAAAGCTTATCAATGGGGAAAAGCAACGAAAAATGCCAACCCTTGAATAACTCTAGATTAAATTCAACTTTAGAGTTTTTTACCATAGTCGTCTAAGAAGAGGCTGAATTCAACCTCTTCTTTTAATTTTACTTTCAAATAATTTAGGTAATAATTATAACTTCACAACGACTCTACCTTTTGATTTCCCGTCCAAAATAGCTGCCAATGCATGAAGCAATTCTTCTAAATTAATTTCATGTCCGATTGAATTTAATAGGTTACTAGGCTTTAAATCATCTGCCATTTGTCTCCAAATTTCTTTCCGCACATCCATTGGACAATAGACGGAATCGATGCCAAGAATGCTAACGCCGCGAAGAATATACGGAAATACAGTTGTTGGAACTTCACTGCCTCCAGTTAGACCACTTACAGCAACGGCACCTTGATATTTTAATTGCGACACAATAGCGGCTAATGTTTTCCCTCCTACTGGGTCGACGGCAGCAGCCCATCTCTGTTTTCCAAGTACCGGAATTTTCTCCCCTAATACTTCTTGGCGTGAAATAATCTCTTTAGCACCTAGCTCCCGCAAGAAGCCATATTCTGAAACTTTTCCGGTGCTTGCGATTACGTTATAACCTTTTTTGGCTAACATCGCAACTGCCATACTGCCAACCCCTCCGGTTGCTCCTGTAACTAGAACATCACCTAAATCGGGATGAAGTCCATTTTTTTCTAAGCGATAAACGGATAATGCTGCTGTAAAGCCGGCCGTTCCATAAATCATCGCTTCTCTTAAAGAAAGCCCAGCAGGCAGTTTAACAATCCAATCAGCTGGAACCCTAGCAAATTCACTAAAACCTCCAAAGTGAGAAACTCCTAACTCGTAGCTCGTTACAATGACTTCATCCCCTTCACAAAAACGTGAATCTTTTGATTCAACCACTGTGCCTGCTAAATCAATTCCAGGGATAAACGGATAGGAATTCACAATTTTACCGTTTGGTATACTTGCTAATCCATCTTTATAGTTAACACTTGAATAAGCAACCCGTACCGCTACATCGCAATCAGGAAGTTCACCCATTCCTACTTCCTTAACTCCAGCACTGAACGCTTCTCCTTCTTTATTTACAACAAATGCCCGGAATTTTTGCTCCAACTAAATAACCACCTTTTACAGATTATGTAATTTGAATATTCTAACTATTCAATATTAATATTGTAACATAATATGTATTTAAAAGTATATTACCTTTTTATTCTTTGTTTAAACATTTAAATAGACAGCCAAACATAGCTTACGAAGGCTGTCTTCAAAGGAAATGTTTATTCAATCTTTTTTATCATATGCAATTACCACGATATTCTCGTTTGTTTCCTTGCTTAATTCCTGTTCAAGCATCTTAACCTTTTGCAGCTGATTTTCATTCAAATTAGCTGCAAGGAAATTTAGACTATCACTCATCATATCGCTCCTTTCATATGAATAGACTCTCTAAGATTGTTTCCTCACAAAAAACGCTTTATGCACTTTGTTCAAATAAATACAGGTTATAGGTTTATTTCGTTATTTTTTTTGTGTAAAATGAAGTGGACTTCATATTAGGCTATTTCTATACAATAAAGGGCAAAATTAGCAAAGATTATTTGATAAAACTGGAAAGGATGTTTTGCATTGGTTCGCGTGTTATTTGTTTGTCTTGGTAATATATGCCGGTCTCCTATGGCGGAGGCAGTCTTTCGGCATTTAGTAATAAAAGAAGGCTTGAATGGGAAAATCGAGGTTGACTCAGCAGGTACTGGCGATTGGCATGTTGGACAACCGCCGCATAAAGGTACTCGAAAAAAACTGGATGAATATCGCATTGACCATGGCTCTATTCGGGCACGTCAACTAAATCGACAAGATCTTATGAACTTTAACTATGTAATAGCAATGGACGAAAAAAATTTAGCAGACATCAAGGCAATCGCCGAGGAAAAATCAACTGCTTATATTGCTCGATTAATGGATCTTGTTGAGGATTCAACCTTTTTAGATGTTCCTGACCCTTATTTTACAGGAAACTTTGACGTTACTTACGAGCTTGTAAAAAAGGGCTGTGAGCAATTGCTTACTTTTATTCGAAAGCAGGAGCAGATTTAGCTTAATGGTTAAGCCCATATTCTCATAAAATAGCAGCATGCCATCTTTGCATGCTGCTTAATTTGTATGAAGTTTTTCTTATTTTAGAATAATGAAATATCGAGTTTTTGATGGGGCGGTTGATGTATGAAATAGGAATCGGAGAGTTCATGATGTTTCCAATTATTATGCGATGCTAGATATTATTCCATATCTCATTATCAATCGCTTCATCCCAAAAGTCCAAACTGCTTTCGTACGGTTTTGCCAATTGATCATATGATCTGTTATTTAGATTTTCAACAAATTCCAAAACCCGATTCAACTCACTTTCTGGAAATTCGTTAATCAATTTTAACAATTTTTCCTTTGAGGTAATCATGTCCTCACCCACTTCCATCGTTCATTTAATTATTTCTATTTATATGCTTATTATACCATTTTAAGTCCCCAAAAATTATTAAAAAATGGTGAAAACTAATGCAAATGTGAGAAACAGGCTATAGTTTATTCATATAATGGGGTACCGCCAACATTTCCGACAAATCCCACGTTAAGGTCAGGAAGTTACTTTACATAGCTTCCTGTTTTTTGTTGATTTTGAGTGCATTATAATATTAATTATGTTGCACTCTATGGTTAAGAATAATATTATATCATTAATGAATGCAACATAATTTACAGGAGGGATATAAATGTTCGAAAAGATTGACTCACTCAAAGAAAAACTTGATAAAAGTATACCCTTATCAAAAATTGTTGTAGATAAATTAAAAAATGCTTTTAACATAGAGATGGTCTACAATTCAAATGCGATTGAAGGTAATACGTTGACACTTCATGAAACAAAAATGGTTTTAGAGCAAGGATTAACAGTTGGTGGTAAGCCCTTAAAGGATTATTTAGAAGCTGTAAACCTTGCAGAAGCCGTTGAATTTGTCGAGGAACTTGTAAATGAGCAAGAAGAACTTAACGAGACAAACCTAAAAAAAATTCACTACTTGGTATTAAAAGGGATTGTTAAAGAAAACAATTATGCAGGAGTTTATAGAAGTGTCCCTGTTATGATTTCTGGTAGTCAGCATGAACCTACTCAACCTTACATGATACAACCAGAAATGGAAAAGCTATTTTATTGGTATAACGAGAATAAAGATATCCTTCATCCCGTAGAATTGGCTTCATTGTTTCATTTTAAATTTGTTTATATTCATCCTTTTATTGATGGAAATGGAAGGACCGCAAGACTTTTAATGAACTTTATTCTAATGCAATATGGTTTTCCACCAGCAATAGTCAAGGCTGAACATGAAGCAAGAGCAAAATACTACAATACGCTAGAGATTGCTAGTACAACAGGAGAAACGAAACCATTTGTGCGGTTTATTGCTGATTGCGCAGAAACAACGATAGAGAAGTACTTAAAGTATATAGGGTAAACAAAGAGAGGTAATCAAGATGCTAGAATCCTTTAAAAATTGGCTAGACAACCAGCAATTAAGTAAAAACACTATACAGTCCTACTCAGGACAAATAAAACGCTATTTAAAGTGGTTCCAAGAAAGCTATAATTCGCCTTTCAATCACCTATACCGTGAAAACATACTAGAGTATATAAGTTATATGAGTAATATAAAAAAACTTAAAGCACAAAGTATTAATGCACACTTGGCAGCTTTAATTAAATTGAACGAATATTTAATAGATCAAAGTACTCAAACTGATATTGTTGTATCAAAAAAAGATTACATTAGAATTCAAAAGGAATATATTAGCCCTGCTACTATTATAAAGACTGATGTTGAAACCTTTCGACAAAAAATATTGGAAAATAGAGATAAACGGGATTATGCCATCGTTACTTTACTTGCCTATTCAGGAATGCGTATATCTGAAGCCTTGAATATTAAAGTTGACGATTTAAATTTAACTGCAAGAGAAATACTGGTGAGATATGGAAAAAGAAAAAGACAAAGACAAAGATTAGTAATTATCAACGATAAGATTGCTAATGCCATTAAAGAATACTTAAAGGAACGAGAACAACAGAAAAATAAAGAGAGCGACTATTTATTCATTAGTCGTGAATCTTATAAAGTGGATCGATCGGTAATTAATCGTATTTGTAATGAATTCAGTGACAAAATTACTCCTCATACACTAAGACATTTTTTTTGTTCTTATGCTCTGGAAAATGGTTGGTCTACTCACGAAGTAGCTGCACAAGTTGGACATTCAAATATTCACACGACCATGCTCTACACTCATCCATCCAGGAGTGAGATAAAACGAAAGGCGAATCTATTGTAAAGGTAGTGATATCAATGGCTGCACCTGAAATTTTATTAACGGAAGAGCAAAGATTAGAATTTACTCAAATAGTTTTTCCATGGAACGATACGGAGCGATTATTATATTTATATGCGCCAGCACAAAATAGAAATAATAATTACTTGTATAAAATTTCACCACATAACAAATAATTTACGTGTGTACATTTGTTTTCTCCAGTTTAGATAAAACTCAAGGAGAACATAATGAATTTCGCAAATAAAGTAAGGAGTGTCTTTATGGGAATTTTAAGTGGGAATCCAAAAGATGAGCCAATGCACTATGGGGAAGTATTTTCAATTTGGTCATTTTTATTAGCAACAAAGCAAGCTATTGCTGGTTATCAAACAAAAATAAACCATACGGGTGACGAGGATTTACGAAGATTAATGGAAGAATGCATCGGGCAATGCCAACAAGAGGAAAAACAAGTTGAAGCTTTATTAAAAGAAAACGGTGTAGCACTTCCACCAACTCCTCCTGAACGACCTAAAGCATGTCTTGAAGATATTCCAGCAGGTGCAAGATTCCAGGACCCTGAAATAGCAGCACATTTATCCGTAGGTTTAGGTGCTGGCTTAGTAGCCTGTAGTGGTGTGATGGCCCAATGTATCCGCGAAGATATTGCGATGATGTTCGGCCAATTCCATACGCAAAAAGCTACAATTGCTGCAAAAGCTTTGCGCTTAAATAAGGAAAAAGGCTGGATCATTCCTCCGCCTTTACACTATAGCAAGGCTGAAAAGTGTTAAGCAGATTAAACCCCTTGCTAGCGGCAAGGGGTTGTTTAGTTAGTTTTTCTTATTTTTTAATCCTCTATTTCTTCTTCCTCTTCGAAAATCTCTTCAAACGCTGCCGAAACTTTGTCAAATTCTTCGTCACTTTCTAAAGCTGACAGGTCACCGTCATCATCGACTTTTAAAAAGAAAACATCGATGTCGTCTTCATTGTCATCATCGACATCATCAACAAAGCACACGGCAATGTATTCAACACCATCAATTTCTACAGCAGCTAGTACCTCAACTTCATCTTCTTGATCATTTTCATCGCTAATTGTAAATATTTCGCCTACTTCGATTTTTTCCATTATTCATTCTCCTCACTCATTTATTATCGACACTATTTAATAGGTATTTCCAACTTTCACGGAATTAGTCATTGTATCATGCAAATCGTACCATACATATTATCGAAAAGCTATCATTCATTTAGGTTGCTTAATGCTATCTATTTGATATCATACCGCTATCTCATTACTATCATAGTGATATATCACTGCTATTATTACACAACATAAGTAAGCAATGGTTAGATCGTCAATTCCAAATACTTATTATTAATCCCGTATTTAATCAACTCATGTTTATTCGTTAAGTTTAGTTTTTGCATAATTCTTGTTTTATGATTTTCTACTGTTTTTGGGCTAATATGTAATTTCAAGCTGATTTCCTTATTTGAAAAGCCTAGCATTGTTAGGCGAACGATTTCTTTTTCACGGTCAGTTAAAATGGATGTTAAAACCTTATTGTTTTTATTTTTATCTGCAAGCCATTTTCTAATTTGTAGATCAGGGATTGAGGTTTTATAAAAATACTTTCCATTATATACAGAAATAATTGCTTCGGCTAAATCTCCCCCTTGACTTTTCTTCAATATATAGCCGTTGGCATGGACTTCAATTGCTTTTTTGACATAAGCTTCTTCATCATACATCGTTAAAAAAATAATTTTTGTTGATGGCAATCGCTCACGAATTTCCTTTGTTGCTGAAAAACCGTCCAAGCCGTTTGGCATTGATAAATCCATTAAAATGACATCTGGCTGCAAACGCTGAGCAAGGACAACCGCCCCCTCCCCATCATCGGCTTCCCCTAGAAATTCAGTTTGGGGGAAAGTTTCAAGCAATAAACGTATGCCTTTCCGAATCAATGCATGGTCGTCAACTAACATCACTTTAATCATATAACCCATCCTTTTCAATTGGAAATAAGGCGTTGATAGTTGTACCCTCTCCTAGTGTTGAAGACACCGTTAAAAAACCATGTAATTGGTGAATGCGCTCCTCCATATGCTTCAAACCTAAACCATCACTAGCATCTTTCACATTAAAGCCAACCCCATTATCTTGAATCGATAAATTTATTTTTCCATCCTTAGAATAGAGGTTGATTTCAACATGGGAAGCTTTCGCATATTTGACAATATTATGGAGTGCCTCTTGAATAACACGATAAACATTGATTTCAACTTGTGCTGGTAAGCGAAACCCGATATTCGTTTTTAATTTAAATAAGATAGTTGGAACGGATCGCTCCCATGACTTAAGCAATCCCCCAAGGGCTGGCACTAACCCCAATTGATCAAGGCTTTGAGGCCGTAGTTGCTGAGAGTACTGTTTGACATCAGCTGTGACTCGTTCTAATTCCTGCTTAACTTCATGAAAATAGTCTACATATTTTTGATCGCCTAAATGACCTTCAATTGTTTCTAATGCTAGTGAAATGGAGAATAGAGATTGCCCAACACCGTCATGAAGCTCTTGCGCTAGTCGTTGATGCTCCTTTTCTTTAGCTTCAATTAGTTTTTTAATCATCAGTTTGGAAAGACGTGCCTCTTCTTCTTTTCGCTTTGACTCTTGGTCACGTAAGACAAGCAGAATTTCCTGGTTTTCAGTTTTACTATCATCAAAAATAAGAGCTGTGCTCATTTCAACTTCAATTTCACTTCCATGATAAGTTGGCATGTTAGACAGAAAGTATGGAACTTCCTGTTTTGCAATTAATAGGCATCGTTCTTCGTGCTTCTTTATCTGCCGTGACTGGCAATACGTACAATAGGGAACATAATCACCAACCTTCCAACCAGTTAGCGATCTTGCTGAAGGGTTCATCTGAAGAATTTTTCGCTCTTTGTTCATGACAATAATGCCATCCTGTAGATGATTAAAAAACCTTTTAAAATAAATTTCTTCTGGTTTTTGTTCTAACAACATACGCCCCACCCTATGAATACAAGTTATTACCATTATAGTTTAAATCTATGTAAAATTACAGTATATTTAGAATTTTCCAACAACTATTTCACAAAAAAATAGTGGGACTATTCAATCCCACTAAATAAGCCTATTAACTAGTATGGTGAACAGCACAGCGATTAGGGCCGATTTCAAACTCAGACATCTCATCATCGCTTGCCTTTTTAATCCCTTTATTTACCGCCAAAATATTTTCAAAATTAGGTGGGGTCGTTGTTGCTGCTGATTTTGCAACTTGTTCAACAAACGTTTCCTCTGTTTGGCCCTGCATAATTTCATTTTGTTTACGAATATTACCAAGTGTGCTACCAATATAGCCCTTCTCGTTAACTTCACTAGAAAAGTCAGCATAATGGGCCGGTAATACGATGACGTTATCAGCAATTTGTGATACCTTCTCGTAAACAGTATTATAAAGATCCTTTGCCCATTCTCTTACTTTCCCACCGAGATCTGGCCGCCCTAGGCCATTTACAAAAATGGTGTCACCAGAGAATAAAATTGCATCATTTACTAAGAAAGAAACACTTCCCGGCGTATGACCAGGTGTTTTTACAGCTAAAACTTCAATCCTTACATTTTCCACATCAATTTTTTCGTAATTTTCTAGATGTTCAAAATTAAAGACGGCGCCCTCACTCTTCATTAAATAAAATTTCGCCTTACATTTTTCAGCAAGCTCTTGTCCACCAGAAATATGGTCGGCATGAAGGTGAGAATCAAAAATATGGGTAATCTTAACCGCTTCTTTTTCTGCTAAATCAATGTACATCTGAATAAAACGAAGCGGCTCAATGACAATTGCTTGTTCGCCAGAAATAACCATATAGGACAAGCAGCCTTTTCCAACGCGGACGAATTGATAAATCCTCATCTTTTCATCTTCGTATACGGAAGTTTGGTAAATATATTCACTCCACGATTTCATCCCGCCTTCAAGAAAAGCGACATTGAAACCATTCTCAGCTAATAATTCCGCCACATATTTTGCAGAACCTTCCTGGGCACAGACAACAGCAACTTTTTCGTCTTTTGGCAACTCATGTATATACTTGCTGACATCATCAATTAATAAATAATAAGGAACATTCAAATGGGTAATTGAGCTTCCTTCTATTTTCCAATCATGAAAATCGTCCTCATTCCGTACATCAAGAATAAATAAAGCTTTCTTTTCCATAATATAATCATTAATTTCTTTTGCGGTTATTGGCATAACTGACATCATCGTTTCATCCTTTCTTTTAATTAATCTACGATTTCTCCATCCCACTCTGACATTCCTGGCAGGACATTATAAACATTTGAAAATCCTTTTTCAGCTAACATTTGACAAGCAAAATCACTGCGATTGCCTGTGCGACAAATCATATAGTACGTTTGCTCTTTATCAAGATTGTCAATTTGATCTTTGACATCACCGAGTGGAATATTGACAGCACTAGAAATATGACCAATTATAAATTCAATTTCCTCCCTTACATCTAGAAGGACGAAAGATTCCCCATGTAAAAGCTGTTGTGCCAGTTCATCATTTGAAATTACTTTTGGAAAACCTTTCTCTTCATTTCTTCGATGACTCGGTGCTTTTTGGATAAAATGGGCAACATGATCGCCTTTTTTTTCTGTGGATAGGTAAAAATCACCTGTTTGCTTCGTCCACTTTTTTAATTCTTTCTCTGCATCCACATCAGTTGTCAAAATTTCAATAATTTCCATATCTTCGATTTGCCCTAGTGCCTCTTTCGCTTGAACCTGTGGCAGTGGACATTTATAATCTATACAATTTAACGTTTTCACCGGTTGAACCATATTCAATATCGTAACACCACCCTAAAATGCAACTATTTAAAAAAGTATTTCTGTCCAAATTTTTACAACTGTACCGATGATTAAAACTAGTAAAATACTTTGAAGTGCTTTTGTATTCATTTTTTTACTAAAGGTTGCCCCTAGTGGAGCAGCTATTAGACTGGCAACGACCATCACAACGGAAGGCATAAGAAGCATATGCCCCCCAAGGAGCTTGCCAACGGTCGATCCGATTGATGAAAAAAACGTAATCGCTAGAGAAGAACCGATGGCAACTCTCGTTGGAATTTTTAAGAGCACAAGCATGACAGGAACTGTAATAAAGGCACCTGCTGCACCAACGATTCCAGCAACAATTCCGATGACACTAGATGATATAATAGCAAGTGCTTTGTTAAAGGTAACTTCTTCTGTTTCTCCTCTTTCGTCCCCTTTTTTCGGAAAAAGCATCATAATGGCAGCCGTTAGGGCAAGGATGGCATAAACAAGATTGATTGCGTTATTCGCCATAAATTTGGAGCCGTAGGCGCCGATAAAACTGCCAATAATGATTGCCCCGCCCATATAAATCACTAATTGTTTATGGATGTAGCCGCCTTTTTTAAAGACGAACATGGCGGCTAATGTCGCAAAAAATACTTGTACAGCGCTAATCGCTGATACTTCTTGCGCTGTAAAGGCTGTGAATCCAAAAAGCGGCGGCAAGTAAAGGAGCATCGGGTATTTAATAATAGAGCCACCAATTCCAACCATTCCAGAAATAACGGAGCCCAAAAAACCAATTAAAAAGAGGACAACAATTAAACCGAGTTCAAATTCCACATTTATCAATCCACCTTCATTTCAAGAAAGCTTATTTGGCAGCACCCAAGTTTTTAAGGAATGCGACTCCAAAATGCGCCGCATGTTGTATTTCTTTTTGTTTCATTATTTTAAGTAATCCCATGACGGAAAGGGTTGGTGGACTAGCTGTTTTCATTTCTTCGGTTGTTTTTTCAACTGCATCTAGAATTGCAGGCGTGTTTTTTATAATTGGAGATGAGGCGATTCTTTCTCCTAATTCAAGTAATGGAACAGACCTATCGACAATATGTTGGATCGTCGGCTCTGTTAATGCATCGGTAAATACGCCAACTACTTCGGCAAGTTCAAACAGACGATCAAGTGCACCATTTTTTTGTAAGACAACGATTCGGTCAAGGACATTTAATAGTTCAACAAGTTGGTCAGATTTGTCTATCAATGCTGCCAGCACCGTCGTTAGTCGCTCATCACCAAGAAAGTTTAATAAATCCGCGGATTTTTCCGCCTTTTCTGTTAAAGCGACAATTGATTCTTCTGTCATTGTATCGCCGACCATTTTCAGAAGGTTCATCGTTCTTAAAAAAACAGGTAGCATTTCAATTAGTTCATCTTGAACATCTTCTGATATGCGTTCGGTCATGTATGTTTTTGTTCCCTCCACCATTCTTTCTCACCTCACTTTTTTACATAATACCTTTCAAATTGACCCAATGCCCACTATTGTAAGCTGCTTTAGCATAATGCACCATTTTGGACGGCGTAACCGGCTTTGGTGGGTTGTCATAATCAAACGTAATATACGTTGCCTTGTTTAAGCCCGTTTCAATAAAGCAGAATACTTTACCGTTGTAGCGGCGATTTCCAGGCAAACCTTTTACTTTTTCTATTAAATTTTCTGCTAGTACTTCAGATTCAAAGTGTGCCGTAGATCCTGCTTTACTAATTGGAAGATTGGTAGCATCGCCAACAACAAATATATTTTCATTGTTTTCAAGATTTAATTTATGGCGATCGACTGGAAGCCAGCCGCCGCTATCACCTAACCCCGCTTCCTGAACAACCTCTGCTCCTTTGTGCGGTGGAATAACAACTAATAAGTCAAAAGGCAAACGTGCGCCATCCATGCCGACAATTTCCTTCGTTTTTGGATTGACATGGTCAATCATAAAAAATGTTTCAATTGCAATATCACGCTCACCAAACTCCTTCACAGCAAGCTCGGCAACAGAGGCTGTTCCATAGGGACCTGCTAAAGGATAGGCATACGTAATCTCCGTTTTCTCACGAATTCCTTTTTGCCGTGCCCAATCCTCAAACATCATCGTAAACTCAAGCGGAGCAACTGGACATTTATGTGGCAAACCAACAGCAACGACAACTTTCCCACCTTCAAAACAATCCATCGCCTCCCGGAGCTTTAAAGCTCTGTCCATTTCATAGAAGATATGCCCTGCTTCATCCAAGCCAGGGACTTCAACACTTTGTGGATGGGAGCCAGTTGCAATAATTAAATAATCGTAGCTTATCGTTGCCCCTTTTTTTAACGTTACCGATTTCGCTTCTGTATTGATTTCAATCGCTTTGTCGATGATTAATTCAATTTTTGAATCGAGAACCTGCTCAATTGGACGAATTAAATCTTCTGGTTGTTTGAGGTGAAAAGGAATATATAAGTAGCCAGGTTGATAGACGTGGTAATCTTTTTCGCTAATCATTGTGACGCTAACTTCATTTTCGGCAATTTCATTTGCGAGCCCTTTAGCCAGCTTATTTCCAAGCATTGTGCCAGCTGTACCGCCGCCGATAATCAAAAACTTTTTCACTACAATCCCTCCATTTACGGTTTTTATTGTGTTTAGAAGGCGCTTACTTTAATTTAATGATTAATTTGTAGGCATTCCCTTCACCAGGTGCTTCGCCCAAAAAGTCGTGCCCCATTTTTTGTGCCCATGCTGGAACATCTTTGCGAGAGCCTTGTTCATTTGTTAATAATTCTAATACTGTTCCGCTTTCCGCTGCTTTTGCTGCCTTCATTAACTCCAATAATGGTCCCGGACAAAAGGCACCTCTTGCATCCACTAATACTTTTTTCCCTGTAGACATATGATCTCTCCCTTTGTTACAAATTTGTGAACTTGCTACTTAAATTGTAAATGGGAGCGCTTCCAATAAATATAGGGGTTTCCCCCTAATATAAAAAAGAGCTGACCCCAGAGTCAGCTTCACATTGTAATTTCTGCTATATTCATGTTTTCTTAAAGTAGAATCCGTTTTTCCCCTTCAATTGCTTGAATTGGATCAATATTTTGTGTGAATTCAAGTGTACCAACATAGTCCCCGTTTTCATCACGAACAGCGAAGTAACGAATATACACATATTTATCACGGAACTTAATCCAGAAATCTTCAGAATCTTTTTTGCCTGATTTAAAATCTGCTAAGAGTTCTTCAACAACATGCATACTTCTTGGTGGATGGCAGTTTTGAACGGTACGGCCAATAACCGCTTTTGTGCGGACAAAAATTCTTTCTTTCCCTTGAGAGAAGTAGCGAACAACATCATCCTGGTCAATGAACGTAATGTCAACAGGCAAGTGGTTTAAAAGTAGCTCCAACTGTTTTAATGACAACATTCCTGTTTCCATTTTAATAAATCCTTCGGAGATTGCTTTTTCGCCAATTCCTTTTCTTTCCGGCTTCCATTCAGCAGCAGGCTCTGTTAAGCAAAATCCGACTTCATCGCTTTCATGAGCGATTTTTACCCATTCATCTTCTGTAAAATTCATCAATGCCATTGGGAACAGAATATTTTCTTCCCTGTAAATCATATCGCTAACTTCTTTTATACAATAATTTACAACGTCAATGACAGCCTGTTTGTCGCCATTGTAGTTCATTAATTTTTGTCTTGCATCTTTAATGGCATCACGAATAAAGTCATCAATTCTCCACATATTTGTGCTAGGACCATAAATTCCGTACCTCTCTAAATATGGGAAAATAAGATTTTCTTTGCGGCTATAATGCTTATCAATATCAAGTAATAGGTTGCAATCTTCCAGGAGCCTATAGACATTTTCAGATGAATCCTCTTTAGCAAATTCGACAAGATGGATTTGCAGCTTCGTTTCTAATAGCTTCGCAATCTCTCTGTTTTCTAATTTAAAAGTATGAACAGGATGTCCTGGCTCATCTTCAGGGTTTTGTGGAAGTTCGATTTCTTCAACAGCCCCTTTTAAAATTTCGGTGTGCAAGGAGTAAGTGCGCTTCACTTCATCTAATGTCATTTCTCCGTTTTCATTAAAATCATGTTGCAGTTTTGACATTTCATCAATGGAAACCTTGCTGATTTCTTTATCAAAATATGCTTTTACTTCATCAATATTTTTACCACTTTGAAGATCTTTAAATATTTGCTTTAATTTTTCTAAACGTTCACTATTATGGTCAGTTGTTTGCTGCTCACGGTTATTGATGATTTCACTCATGCAGATGTCTCTCCTTTATAGTTTCGCCTATTTTTACAGTGAGAACATTTCTCATAATAGTAATGTAACATTTATAAAAGTATCTGTTTGTGATTGAAATCACTATATATTTCAAGTTAGAGTAAATAAAGAATTTCAATATCAAACTACGTCTATTTTTCCATAATCATGATTGATGATACAGCACTTACTACTTTCTTTTCATTTTGAATAATATCTGCGACAACATAAGCAACCTTTCTCCCCAATCTTTCTACTCTTGCTTCGACTTTGATTTCGCCAATCATGGCTGGTCTATGAAAAGTTGTATGTAGGTCAATGGATGAGAACGTTTGATTATTGCTTAATTTTGAGGCAATTGCATAAGCCATCATTGTATCAGCGGCAGCAGAAAGATACCCACCCATTACCACCCCGTTGCCATTAATAAATTTTTCATCTACTTGCCAAACGCCACGAGCGACACCGTCTTCTGCAAAAGTTGGCTGCAATTGTAACGTGACATCGCAATTAGGTGGCACATTGCCTTTTGTGACCACCTCCACTAAATCCTGTGGTTGAAATATTTTTGTCATGGAAAAATCCCCCTTTGTTTACTTTTAATAGATTATAGTTTATATATATATTTTGTTATGAAGCACTTATTTCCTTTTTTTACAGCCTACATATTTTAGACATTAAAAAAGCCAGGCCCTTAGTAGGACCTAGCCTTATATCTTAATACGATAAAAACAAAAGCCTAAACCATAATTTTACAAATATCATTTGTAAAATCGACCGGGTCATTGATTGGCAAACCTTCAATAAGAAGGGCTTGATTATACAATAGATTTGTATATAAGCTTACCTTGTCTTTATCATTTGCAAATGCATCCTTTAATGCTGTGAAAACATCGTGGTGAACATTAATTTCCAACACTTTGTCTGCCTTCACATTTTGATTGTCAGGCATCATGCTTAAGATTTTTTCCATTTCAATCGTAACTTCTCCATCGGTTGATAAGCAAACTGGATGAGATTTTAAACGCTTAGAGATGCGGACATCCTTCACCTTGCCAGCTAATATTCCCTTCATATAGTCAAACAGCTCTTTGTTTTCAGTTGCTTCTGAGGTTGCATCCTCTTTGTTATCTTCTGGCTCAATACCTAAATCCCCGCTTGAAACAGATTTAAATTCTTTTTCTTTATATGTCATGAGCATTTTAATCGCAAATTCATCGATTTCATCGGTGAAATATAAAATTTCATAACCTTTATCGGCTACTAGTTCTGTTTGCGGTAGCTTGTCTACTCTATCAATTGATTCTCCAGAAGCAAAATAAATATATTTTTGATCCTCTGGCATTCTTGTTACATATTCATCTAATGTGACAAGCTTTTTCTCTTTAGATGAATAGAACATCAGTAAATCTTGCAATATCTCTTTATTTGCTCCGAAATCGCTATAAACACCATATTTTAACTGTCTGCCAAAAGACTCAAAGAATTTTTCATAGTTTTCTCTGTCTTTCTTTAATAAGCTTTGAAGTTCGCTCTTAATCTTGTTATTAATATTTTTCGCAATCAGCTTTAATTGACGGTCATGCTGCAGCATTTCCCTTGAAATATTAAGCGACAAATCTTCTGAGTCTACCAACCCTTTGACAAAGCTAAAATAGTCAGGTAAAAGATCCGCACATTTTTCCATAATTAAGACGCCATTTGAATATAACTCAAGTCCCTTTTCGAATTCCTTTGAATAATAGTCAAACGGAATTTTTTCCGGAATAAATAATATTGCATTATATCTAACAGCACCGTCAACGCTAATATGAATGTGTTTGATAGGCTTATCGAACCCGTAATGCTTTTCAGCATAAAAATTCTCGTAATCTTCAGGCTTCAATTCATTTTTGTTCTTTCTCCAAATCGGCACCATGCTATTGATGACTTGTTCTTCAATATAGTCCTCGAATTCATTTTCGCTACCTTCTTTAGGTCTGCTTCCCGTACTATCCATTTTGATTGGATAGCGGATAAAATCTGAATATTTTTTGATGATTGATCTTAATCGATATTCTTCTAAGAACTCATCATAGTTGTCATCTTCTGTATTTTCTTTTATTTTTAAAATAATCTCAGTGCCAATAGAATCTTTAGTAGCCTGTTCAATCGTATAGCCATCCGCACCTTCAGATTTCCACATATAGGCCTCTTCACCGTCTAAAGCTTTGCTAATGACAGTAACGACATCAGCTACCATGAAGGCTGAATAAAAGCCGACACCAAACTGACCAATAATATCAAAGCCATCCTTTATTTCATTCTCATTTTTGAAAGCTAAAGAACCGCTCTTGGCGATAGTGCCAAGATTGTTCTCAAGTTCCTCTTTCGTCATCCCAATGCCAGTATCAATCATTGTTAATGTTCTGTTTTCCTTATTTGGAATGACTTTTATGTAATAGTCGTCTTTGTTAAACGTTAATTCTTCATCTGTCAACGCCTTATAGTAGATTTTATCAATTGCATCACTGGCATTTGAAATTAATTCTCTTAAAAATACCTCACGGTGAGTGTAGATCGAATTAATCATCATTTCTAGCAGGCGTTTAGATTCCGCTTTAAACTCTTTTTTTGTCATTTTAACTTCTCCTTTCATTACTAAACAACTACAATTCCTAAACCTTAGATTTGAACACACAAACTTTTAGCACTCTATATATCAGAGTGCTAACTCATATTTTAAATAACATATTATTGAAGTTCTGTCAATAAAGTTACCTATTTCAATATTATAAAACACTAGAAATTGCTCTAAATTTTTAATAACTATTACTAATTTTTGCAACAGTAATTCCAGCATCTGTTAGTGCTGTTGTAATAAATTTAGCAAATTTCAGCGCATGTTCCCCATCACCGTGAATACAAATCGTATTAGCCCGAATAGGAACATCGACTCCTTGAAGAGAACGAACTTTCCCTTCTTTTACCATCTGAATCACTTGTTGTACTGCGATTTCATGTTCTTTAATAAGCGCATTTTCTTCCAGCCTTGAGGTTAATGAACCATCTTTTTGATATGTACGGTCTGCAAAAACTTCACTTGCAGTGCGGAGGCCGATTTTGTGACCAGCTTTTACCAACTCTGATCCTGCTAATCCAAATAGGATGATTTCTGGGTCAACCTTGTAAATTGCCTCTGCAATCATCTCAGACAGTTCAGCACTTTTTGCAGCCATATTATAAAGAGCACCGTGTGGCTTAACGTGTTGGATCCTTCCCCCTTCAGCTTTTACAAAAGCCGATAATGCGCCAATCTGATACAGAATGATGTCATAGATTTCCCCTGGTAAAATCTTCATTTCTCTTCTACCAAACCCAACTAAATCTTGAAAACCTGGGTGCGCGCCAATTCCTACGTTTCTCTCTAACGCCATTTGGACCGTTTTCCGCATTGTCGAAGGGTCGCCTGCATGAAATCCGCAAGCAATATTAGCGCTTGTTATAAAATCTAAAATTTTTTCGTCATTCCCCATCTTATAGGCGCCAAAGCTTTCTCCCATATCACAATTTAAATCGATTGCATACATATGTATCCCCTTTATTCCTATTCATATTTGTGTTTAATCCCATGTTTTATCTGTAAAAGTAGTCGTTCTCTTTCTATATAAAGCAACTGGGCTTCTTCATGTGAAATTTCTATAAATTGAATAAAATCCTTGGGCTTCGCTTGCGCCAATAAAGGAATGTCAACCGTTACTACATCGGCAATCTTTGGATAGCCCCCGATCGTTTGTCGGTCAGCTAAAAGGATAATCGGATTGCCATCAGCGGGAACTTGAATTGTTCCAAGGCCAACTGCTTCAGAAATCATTTCCTCTCTGTTTTTCAATGTGAGAGATGGCCCCCTTAATCGATATCCCATTCGGTCAGATTGAGGCGTTACTTCGAACTTTTCCTTAAAAAACTGCTGTTGACTCTCTTTTGTGAAAAGATGATATTGTCGTCCTTTTATAACACGTATTGGAATATACTCATTATAAATCGAAATAAATTGAGAAGAAACTGACCATTTTTCTTCAACAAATTCATTAGAATTTCTTTCGAGTAACTTGGCCATCATATCCGTTGATAGCTTACTAGGCTTCTCAAAAAATAAGTGATCACCCATATTTAATGTACTTCCTTTAAATCCCCCAAACCCAGCTCGAAGATACGTTGACTTACTTTTCAAAACCGTAGGAATCGAAAATCCACCTGCCACGGCAAGATACGCCCTGCATCCTTTCTTACACTTAACAAACTTCAATTCACTGCCCTTTTTTATGAGAACTGTTCGCCATAGTCGGACCGCCTTGTCATTGATGGTTGGGGAAAGATTAGCACCACAAATTGCAATTAATGTATCTTCATGAAAAAGAATCGTTGGCCCAATCAATGTGATTTCCAAAGTTGGCAAATATTCTTCATTTCCAACTAGTAAATTAGCAATGCGGTGTGCAAGTTGGTCCATAGCGCCGCTTGTAACTACTCCATATTTTTGATATCCATACCTTCCTAAATCTTGAACAGTTGTTAAAAGACCGCCCTTTTTGATTGTAATCATCCCTCTTGCTCCAATTCTAAATATTCTGCACGGCTAATTGGCCTAAAGCGAATTTTATCACCGGCCTGCAAAAGACTTGGCTGTTCATTTTCAGGATTAAATAGCCTAAGCGGTGTGCGCCCAATCAGTTGCCAACCGCCTGGTGTTGCGATTGGATAAATTCCTGTTTGCATGCCTGCTATTCCAACGGATCGTTCTGGAATTTTAAGACGTGGCGTTTCTAGTCTAGGGGCCGCAATTTTTTCTGACATGCCGCCAATATAAGGGAAACCAGGGGCAAAGCCAATCATATAAACGATATAATCCCCTGTAGAGTGAATTTGGATGACCTCATCTACAGTAAGCCCATTTATGTTAGCGACCGTTTCCAAATCCGGGCCCAATTCTCCACCATAACAAACGGGGATTTCAATAACTCGGGAATGAACTACATTATGTACTGCCAATTTTAAAAATATATCTTTTATAAATTCGCATACAACATCATAGGGGAGCCTGCAAAAGTTACACTGCTTTGAAATTATCATAGGCTCATAAAAAATGGCTAACGTTGTAAAAGCAGGAATATATTCAATCAACCATTCTGGAGGATGTTCTTCTAGATATGTAGTGAAAACTTGCAGCTTTCGTAAAATGTCCGCCGAAATACTTGACCCCAATTCAATCATGACTGCCCGGTCTCCAAGCGGATGTAATTGATAGTCCACCATATCCCCTCCAGTTTGTTTAAGTGTATTTACATTCTAAATCCAATGGGAACTGACTCATTTGAAATACCATTTTAAAGCATTTGCATACAAGATTTTATCAGTAGCTTTTTCATCAAATAAACGCTGAATCAATTCAATGTCTGCATATTCAAACGGTCTTTTCGCTCTTGTTGAGGGTAAATCTGTACCAAACATAAGTGCATCGGGGTTTGTTTCATATATGGATTTTAAAGCATTTTCAACATTTAGTTCCACACGCCCAAAACCAGTTGCTTTTACATGTATACCTTTATCAACTAATTTTAACAAATGTGGTAACCCTTCTTCTGACAAACCTAAATGGTCAATTGAAATAGCAGGCAATTTTTCAATTGTCGATGCAATTTCAGGTAATTCTTTTGCATCAATATAAAGTTCACTATGCCACCCAACCAAATCATAAACTCTTCTTGCAAAGTAATCGAGCTTAGATAAATCTTCTGAACCGCCTCGTTTGACATTAAATCGCAATGCCCTTACCCCATTATTATGTAAGCTTACAATTTCATCATCCGTCACAGTGAATGGCAATTGCGTAACGCCACAAAATGCCGGACCCATTTGTTTAAGTGCCTTCAATAAGTATTCTTGGTCAAATCCTTGAAAAGACCCAGATACAATCGCTCCACCTTCTACATTCAAATCAGCAGTTTCATTTTGATAATCTGTTACAACGTAGCTCGGTGGTGTATAACCTTGGTTTTCGAAAATCGGAAAATCAAAATCAATAATATGAAAATGTGCATCAAAAATTCTCATTTTACATCCCCTTTCTAATGATAGGACTGCTATTGCCATTAAAGTCCCCGTTAACACTAAATTATTCTATCCGCATTTTATCTGTTATTTCTCCATCCCCATTAGTCCAAACTCGATATTTTTTATCTTCAATTAGAACCACTAATGAATATTCTGAAAACCATTCGCCTCATTGGCCAAGGCTATTTTAGATTTTTTCAAATTAATCACCTTCAAAAAAACTACTCTATGCAACGGTATTACTAATTATTTTTAGGAAACCGTTCTGATCGGCGCTATCGACTATCTGATTAATAGATTGGCTTGCGGTATCACTAAATAAATACCATTGGTTTTCAGTAGCGTCATAAAGTAAAACCTCCGGGTATCTTTTCAAGAGTTCTTCCGGAAAAGTTTTATTTAAAGTATAAATTTCAAAGCGTTTTATGCTATTCCCTTCAAAATCCAGAAAATCATATTGCCCAACTTTATAATAAGATCCAAGTGTATCCATAGTATACTGCCACGAATAATTTTCTGGGGCTTCTACTTCGCTACCTTTGTTTTCTATGAAAATATTATAAATGTCTTTGTTATATGCATTCCCCTTAATTTGCTGTACTACACCACCCATAGTCATGTGATATTCTTGTTGTAGAGCCTTTACCTTTACGCCATCTATGACCAATGGCTCGGTATCAACAGTTACCGTGGAATTTGTGTAATTTACATCACAGCCAAATGTTTCTGCAAGAAAACGAAGTGGAACGAATATGCGATTATTTTTGATATATGGTTTTACATCAATCAGCACTGTTTTACCGTTTTTCATTGTTTTATTGTTATTAAGTTTTAAAATAATCTGCATATCTTTTTTAGTGAGAGTAATTTCGGAATCCGACCAATTGACTTTGGCTCCAAGATTTTCACTGATAACACGCAAAGGCACCATTGTATGATTATTCCTGATTTCGGGGTCTACATCAGATCTAATAACAACACCATCAACCTTGATTTGAATATTTGCGGCATAAGTAGGTAAAGAAGTACTTATTAGAAAAAATACAAGGAAAATTCCTAAGAAAATCTTTTCCGTTTTTTTACAACTCCTTTTTTAAAAAAGTATCATATCTTTTATTGTAGCAAATTTCTCAATCGGAAATGCCTTTTCTTTAGTGTGTTTATCAAGATAATTTTATTTTCACTATAATTTAACAAATTGTTACATATTTTCCGTTTTTTTAATATATAATGGAATTATTCATGAAAAAAAGGGGGAAACACATGCGTGTATCTGAAATTAAGAAGCTTGCTCGATCATCCCTTAAGGGAAATTGGGGAAGTGCCATTTTATTAACTTTCATTACTTTTATAGTAACCGCTATATTACCAACAATTGTAGTGACTCTATTAAGTGTGGGATTTGAAACTTGGGCAGAAGATGAACCTATAGCGAATTTTGTAAATTTAGTTATGTCTCTTTTAATTATTCCTTTTAGTATTGCAATCTATTGGTTTTATTTAGAACTATATCGTAATGAAAATCCCAGTATTGGACGTACATTTACTGTATATGCAAAAGGAGAACTTTCATTGAGGCTGATTGGTCTTTCAATTCTAATTTCGATTTTTACTTCTTTATGGAGTCTATTATTAATTATTCCCGGTATCATTAAGGTATTAGCCTATTCACAAACATTCTATTTAATGAAAGATAATCCTGATTATGGTCCATTAGAATTAATAACCGAAAGTAGAAAGCGAATGAATGGCTTGAAGTGGAAGCTATTCCTTTTATATTTAAGTTTTATCGGCTGGGGATTTTTGTGCATTCTTACACTTGGAATAGGATTTTTATGGCTTGTTCCTTATATTACGAACAGCCGTGCTGCATTTTATCAAGAACTTATTTATCTTCCTAATGACCCAAAAGAAGGCGACAATTAAGGTTTCTATCTCATCGATTAGAAAAAAATAAAAGATCTTTATTTTAAATGTTCAACTAGACTGTCATCTTCGTATTATAAGGTTAACCAGATAAGAAAATATTTCTGGTTGACCTATTTTTATATCGTTTTATATGAAAATATTACAGAAACACCCATTCAAACTAAGCTTCAAATTCAAGCCATTTTGACGATCACAGTTGTTGAGTAAAGCACCCCCTTTCGTGGAATAAGTTAAAAAATGTTTTTGTTTCCCCAATGGATTGGCTTCTCTAAATAAGTTGGAATTTTAGTATGAATATCTCCAATATAAATAGACTGTGAAACATGCTGACCGGCACCGAAACACTCATAAGAAACACAACCACGAAAGCCTTTCTCCCTCAATTGGTCGTGTATTGCACACAAGTTATTTGAACATAGATTTCGGCAAGGTTTTCCACTGTCTTTGTTAAAAGGAAAATCTGCTGATTTTCCATAAGGTAACGCTACACAACATAATCCGAAGCAATTTTTACAATCTGATTTTAAATCATTAAACATTTGTCAACACTTCCCATAATTTACCTATATTTTATTCAAATCTTTACTAAATAGCGAATAGTTAATTGTTTTCCAACAGTCCAACTTAATCACATCTTCTTCCACAATCCTGTCTCTTTACCTAAATAATCAATAGAGCTATTTCTGCTTAATAGCACCCGTTTTATTTAAGTGAAAATATTCACAAACTATATACTTATTTAATGAATTAATAATAACTAATTAAGCCTTAGTAAGAAAAAATCATTATTTCTCATTACCTGAAAGGTATTCTGTTACATCTTTTGGAACTTTAAAACTAAAATCTAGGTTCTTAGTCTGAAATTTAATATAAGGACTGTCTTTATAAGTAATGATTGTAGCTATTTGTTTGAGTTCCTTTTCATTTATATTATTCTCACCTAATTTGATAGTATCTTGTTGATACATTTTATAAAAATTGCTTTCCGTTGCATTAGAAGGAATATCCTCAACACTCCATTTGTGAGTCTTAAGTCTATTAACAAAGTCATTTATATCGTCTTTATTATCGATGATACTTAAAGCCGATTCTGGATTTTCGACTGAATACATTTCGATTTTTTGGGTCTTCTCAAACCCAAAATTATCTTTTGTATCCTCTTTTTCTTTGCTACATCCTATTAAAATTATTGATAGGCTTAAAATAAAAATAGCTGTTAAATAAACCTTTCTCATATTTACCACTCCCTCAAATCCTAAATGATTACTATTTTACTATTTATGAATACTTTTAACAATCACTAAGTGTTTTATCTGTAGTTTAATGGAGAATTGATTTTTTCTTCTAATTCTTCTACCTGTTTCATAAAGTAATCCATATTTCTACTTACAGTACTATTTATCCCTAAACCTGCTTCGCGGAGTATTTTACGCAACTCTTCAAAATTCTTTTTATCTTCATCGGTTACATCAGCAAAGCTATATAATTTATCATTAGGATATTGATTTAATCTTCGAGTAGCGTCAGGTTATATCAAGGGAAAAATCTTAACGTTGTAAATCCGCATTTTCTTACGCTATACCAAGTAAATGCTTACTTAATTACTACAACTACCTCCAACACTCGATTTCGTTACTGATTTTTGAATTATATAATTCTATATTACGAACGGTTTTTGGGCTTTATCCTACATATTTGATAAAAATAATATCGTTTGATTGTGTTCGTTCTTTTAATTGTTATTCAAACACTCTATTTCTCATTAAGATTGATATAAACTGAAAACCCCATCCCAATTCCAATATTCGTAATACCATGGTCCTACATCAATTTTCTCAATCCAACTTTTTTGTTTCAGATTATTCAAATCCGCAATCAAAACACTTGCTTGTTCTCTATTCGTTCTTATCCATACTAGACTTTTTCCATTATTAATACTAATTGGCTGGAAATCTCCTTCACCCGCAGATGGCGATGTAATTTTACTTTGCTCCTTAGTTTCGAGATTAATATGGTAGATGCTTGGCAACGGCCTCTCGGAAACATCTACCAAGTCGCTTTCAGCTGATCGTGATACGAGAATTTCATTATTAGTGACCCATGTCAAATCCCTATCAACAAATCCTTTTGGTGTGTAAATATTCCCTGAACTATCCGGCATTTTCTTGATTTTCAATTTCTTATTTATTGTCGAAACTCGGTTGCTTCCTTCAATATACGCTAGGAAATTATGACTTGGTGCCCACTGAAACCATTCTTCATAACTTAACATCTCATCAATTTTATGAAAACGACGCCCATCACTAGAAAGAACAGCAATTGTATTGCTATCGGCAGAAAATGATGCTGTCGGAATTAATTGAAAAGCAATCCAATTATGATCAAACGACCATTTAAACTGGCTCGTTCCATAAAAGTATTCATTCTCTCCAACTTTTATTGTGTAAAAATGCTCGGGCTGATACTGATTATTATTGTTAAGTGCTATTTTAGTTAATAAAATGTCTGAAAAAACACCTTCACCTGCTTTAGAAGATGTTAAAAAGCCTATTCCATCAGGTAACCATGAAAAGTTTATAATTCCAGAGGCTATCTGTTGAGGCTTATTTATTGAACTAACATTTATAAGCTTTAAAGCTTGATCGGACTGAAAACCAAGCTTATTTTGATTAGGTGACCACTGAAAATTCGTATTAACATTTGAAAAAACTTTAAAATGTCTTTGCGATTTTAAATGATATAAGCAAAGGTCTCCTTGATATAATGGACCTTCATCTGCTTTGCTTCCCCTAATATAGGCAATCCAATTACCATCAAAAGACCATTTGGGGAATCTTATAAATTCGCCATTTGTAATTCTTATTTCCTTATTGTCAACTTTAATCCAAAGATCATTATTTTTTAGAAATGCTGCTTTCAATTCTTCAGTAGATTCTGCCGAAACAAATAAAAAAGGTTGAATGCTTAAAATCCAAATAGCAATAATTATTATGATTCTTTTCATGTTTGTATTTTTAACCCCTTTTCTAATATTTTTTCTGATAATGAGCCAACGCTAACATTGGGAAAATATAGCGGTAGCTATGATAATGAATATAAAAATTGTCTGCCATTCCTTGGCCTTTTGGATATGCTGTTGTCCAATCTTCTTTATCTAAATTTTTTAATAAAAATTTAATTCCGTCATGAATGGCTTTTGTCGGCTTCTCACTGTCATTTGCCGCAATTAAAGCATCAACTGCCCATGCTGTATGTGTCAATGTGCTGCTTTCTAATGGAGTATACGTATTCTCTGAGTCACTTTTGCAAGATTCACCCCAGCCGCCATCTTTATTTTGAATTTCCTTTAACCAGTTGACAGCTTTTTTGATAGCTGGTTGACTTGGCAAAACTCCAACTGCTCGTAAGCCCGTGATTGCTCCCCATGTCCCATAAATATAGCAAATCCCCCAGCGCCCATACCAAGAGCCATTTTTCTTCTGGCTTTTGTATAGCCTCTCCACCCCAGCTTTTACGGATGGGTGGTTTTTAGAAAGATTTGTGAATGACCCGAGGAATTCCAATGTTCTTCCAGTTAAATCAGCGGCAGGTGGGTCGGCAAGAAGGTATTTCCCTTTTTCAATCGGAAAAAATTGCAGTAGCTTACTATTCGTATTTTTTTCAAAGGCCGGCCAGCCGCCATTTGTATTTTGCATCGATAATACCCAAAGTATTCCGCGCTCCCATGCTTGCCGGACGTTCCAGTCACTATGCACACTCCTAGCAATCGCCCTTAATGAAGCGGTTGTATCGTCAACATCAGGATGAATCGTATTCATGTCGGCAAAGCCCCAGCCACCTGGAAAGACATAAGGATTGTGGACAATCCAATCGCCATACTTGTAATGCTGTCGACATAATAGATAATGGTTTGCTTTTTCCACTATCACATCGGACGGTGACACACCTGCTTCTTGTAAGGCATAGCTTAGTAAAGCGGTGTTCCATACATTTGCAGTCGTATATTGCATATGAGGCTGCCCATTTATTTCGCATTTCATAGACTTTAAACCTTCTACAGCCTTGATGATGATGGGGTCAGATTTTGAATATCCTAGTGATAACAATGCGAAGGTCATTAAGAAGGTGGCACTAAAATAATTGAAAAATGTACCGTCAGGTTCAATGCGAGTAAGCATATATTGTTTCGTCTGCTCGATTGCCAGTTGATGAATATCGTTAGGTAAGCCTACTAGGTTTTTAAGCCCTTGATTTATGACGAAAGATAATGAACGCCATTGTTCAGTATCATACCCTTCAAATAGGTCGTCATCATTGTCATCACTATCATGCCGAACTAATAAATCTGTGATATCAGGTGTTTTTTCAGTTTTTATACTGAATTTTTTATCGGCAAGAATCATCATTGGCGCTAAATTCGCCCGACCAAACTCAGAAAAACTGTAAAAATTAATTGGGGAAGAAAGCGGGAGCAAAATCATTTCAATCGGCATCGGAAAAAACAGCGGCCATTTGTAAGAACCAGTAATCGCTAACATCACTTTCGTGAACATATGTGATTTCTTTATTCCCCCTTTAGCAATGATAAATTGCCTAGCAAGTCTCAACCGTTGGTCCAATTTATTGTAATACCCGGAAAACAGAAGAGCGTAATAGGCTTCTAATGTTGCAGTTACATTGCCTTCAGGCTCATCATAAAAAAGCTTCCACGCTCCATTCTCCTCTTGCCTGCTTAAAATCCGCTCTGTCAATCCTCTTATCAAATTTTCATCATCAATTTCAAGAACCCTTAATAAAATGATCATATAACAGTCTGTGCTTATTCCGATTTCAAACGGATAATTCCATGATCCATCTAGGGATTGATCATGTCTTACTTTTTCAATAAGCTTTTTCAAACCAATTTGAATTTGTTCGTTCAAGCTCCTCATTCCTCCTTATTAATTTTCATTCTAACAAAATACATATTCACCTGAGTACGAGAGAATTCATGTAAGGAGGGAAGTCTTGACAATGTGGAAATTTATTAAAAACTTAACAATCTTTGATTCTCTAACAAATTTAAAGAAAGAATTAAAGAAAAAAACTAGGAAAACAAGCCAAAAGCCTCATCCTCCACTGTTGCCTGAAGAACAAGCTATTGTTCAACAAATTAAAGAGAAGACTAAAATGTTAAATATAAATAACGTAATAAGAACGCAAGCTTATTTAGATTTTTATTTGCGTCATCCTGAAATTCATTGGGCTTTTTTAGGTCATATGGTTTCAAGAAATGGCGGCTGGAATATGACAGATTTAAAAGGCGGAATGCTTCCTAGACTGTTGATGAAAAAAGAGGCTATATCCTTTTTTACTTTTTTAGAACGAGGTAATTGGCTTATTTTTCAAGATGCTTACCCGCAATTTTTGCTTTATGAAGAAAGTTTAAACAAAGGGAAATCTCTTTTTTATCTCTTGGAACACTTCAATGTGTCTTCCTTTATGGAGATTGTTTGGAATCAGTTTTGGAAACAACAAGAAACATATATACTTGCAATCGCCCTCGTTATTAATGAGCAAAGTTATTTGGAAGAGAGAGTGATCAATAATAAGATTTATAAAAAAGAGGTATTCAATACGCTTGAATTTAAACTACAAGATTTCCTTTCAATGAATCACATCTTATTTCCATTTGTAAAAGATGGAGAGATTAAACTTATTGGTCAAACATTGCGTCATTTTGAAAGCCTACATGAACGAATTTTATTAGGAAAACGATTATATGCAATTTTATTTAATGACAAAAACCAATTAAAAATGGTGGAAAATTGGGCTAAGACAACGCCCCATTCCGGGTCAAGAAAAGATTATTGGCCCGATGTATTTAACGATGTTGATGAAGGAGTACCAGGACTCCCATTTAAACCAAGACTAAAAGATTGCAAGATTGTGAAAGGCGCGCCAAAAATATATAGCCCAAAACTTGAAATAGCATGGGCTAATCAAAATCATAAAAGTGCTGAACTTGGAGACTGGTTTCATAATTGGGATGTCGTCGATTATTTAACCGAAACAAAGGAGATAGTAGATGGGGAGATTGAACATGAATATTGTAAAACGCTCGAAAGACTCGAACTTGCCGCAATTACAAAAAAGGCTATTTCCATCTTGGACTAAAGAGCTTCGTCATTTAATTTCAGCAATGCTACTCGCATCACTTTTAGGAACATATCTGGACCTTTTCTTTGTTGGAAAAGGGTTGTACTCATTTCCAATAAGGCCATTGCCTGCCATTTTTTCCATTCATATTGCCTTTACATTAGTAGTTCTTCCTGTTTTTGCAGCAGTGTTTCTTGTCGTCTGCAATAGGTTGAAGTCTTGGAAAAAAGCAGGCCTAATAATTTTACTTAGTCTTATTATAGCTGTAGCCGAAAGCTGGGCTGAATCCAATGGGTTACTTGTCCATCACCAATCATGGGAACATCATTATTCGTTTTTTGGCTATATGATGTTCCTAACGATTATTTATTCGTTTTATGCTTGGTTGAAGTAGAGGAAGGTTCCCATGCTTCCTTAATTCACATTAAATTGTACCGAAAACGTTGTACCTTCCTTACTTGTATTGATACAAATATCAGCATGGTGACGTGATGCAACACTATAACATACAGCTAAACCTAAACCTGTACCTGTATCCTTCGTGGTGAAGAATGGCGTGCCGATTTTTTCCAAAGTTTCACGGTCAATACCACAGCCTTCGTCTGCAATTTCAAGAATAACGCCTTCGTCTGTACAATATGTTTTAATTGTTAACGTTCCACCTTGAGCCATTGCTTCAAGTCCATTAAGGGCTATATTTAAAATCAATTGGCGAATTTCCTTCTCGTCCAAATATAGAGACTGGCAATTATTCAAATCCAGTGTAACACTTTTATTAGACAAAACGGCTTCTGCTTGAATTAATGGGTACAATGCTTTAATGATTTCATTTAAGTTTTGGAGCTTACGGTCAGTAGCTTTATTCTTCGCTAATGTTAAAAACTCTTTAATAATATCATTAGCACGGTTTAATTCTGTTAGCATTAAATCTATATATTCAAGATGGATATCTTGCTTTGATTTGGCCAGTTGTAAAAAACCGCTCACCGTTGTCATTGGATTTCTTACTTCATGAGCAATGCCAGCTGCCATTTCCCCAATTAAATTTAAGCGGTCTAGTCGTGTTAATTCTTTTTCTAGCTGTTCTCTTTCGGTTATATCTGTAATGACACTTATAATACATTGTTCCCCTTCTATTTCAGCCGCTTCCGTTGATAATAGCCCAATTCGTTCATCCCCATTCCGCGTAATATAACGCACTCTTTCATTCCGAATTGAGTTTTCAAGATCGATATTTTTTGGTGCGTCAGGATCATCAGGACAAAGCTGTAGTAAATCCATTTGTTTCCCTATCATTTCCTCATAAAGAAAGCCTGTATAATCCAACCAACTTTCATTTGCATCAATATAACGTCCTTCTTTTTCGGAGCGAATCGCAATTAAACTGGGACTTGAAGCAAAGATTTTTCGGAATCGTTCCTGTGATTTCCGAAGATTTTTATTTGCCAACAATAATTCTTCTGTTTTTTTATAAACTAATTTTTCAAGATTTTGATTATGCTTTACTAACTTTTCTTCCATTTTTTCTAATTTTGCATTGGCAATTTCAAGCTCTAATGAACGTTTTGACAACAACTTTTTTTGCTCTTTAATTTGTTGTTGATATTCATAAAGTTTAACAAAAGCAGCGACTTTACTTTTGAGAATATCTGGATTAAACGGTTTGAAAATATAATCAACAGCCCCAGCTGCATAACCTTGATTAACATGCTCAACCGTTTGACTAATCGCCGTTATAAAAATTATCGGGATATGGCTTGAATTCTCGCGCTCGTGAATGAGCTTAGCGGTCTCAAATCCATTTAATCCCGGCATTTGTACATCTAGTAAAATAACTGCAAAATCTTCTTTTAAAACATATTTTAAAGCTTCCTCCCCACTACCCGCTTTTATTAAATTGTAAAAAGGGGCAGCTAATACAGCCTTTAACGTTAAAAGATTTTCTGGGCGGTCATCGACTAATAAAATATTGATTTGTCTTAGTTTATCCATCAAAATAACTCCTATTAACCTAGTAATCTATATATTACTTGATTTTTTTATAAATTTTCTCAGCAGAATTGACCTCCACATACTTATCCCAGAGGTCTGTATAGGTTATGACCTCTTTATTCCCTAAAGCAAGATATCCATCCAAAGCAAGGCTATCATAAAACAATTTCTGAACACGATTTTGCAAAGTTTGATTAAAATAAATTAACACATTTCTACAAATAATGATATGAAATTCATTAAAAGAATGATCGGTTGCTAAATTATGATGGGCAAAAATAATATTTTCTTTTAAAAATGGATGAAAAGTAACGATATCATTATTTGCATTGTAATACCCTGAAAATTCCTTCGTTCCACCAGCTTGCTGATAATTTCTCGTATACACTTGCATCCGATTAATTGCAAATCGACCTTTTTGGGCTTGTTCTAGGATGTTTTCATTCATATCTGTAGCATAAATCTTCGCTTTCTCGTATAATCCTGCTTCATGGAGCAGGATTGCCATTGAATATACTTCCTCACCTGAAGCACAGCCGGCATGCCAGATTCGGATAAGCGACTGGTTTTTAAAAACGGGCAAAATTTCCGTCCGCAAAAATTTAAAGAACGTTGGATCTCTAAACATTTCCGTCACATTGATAGAAAAATCACTTAATAGCTTTCCTAAAAGCTGTTGATCGCGCAAAACTCTTTCTTGTAGAGACGATACTGTCGTTACCTTCTCAATACCCATCCGATGTAGAATTCTCCGCCTAATCGAAGCATAAGCATAATCTCTAAAATCAAAGCCATAATAACGATAAATTCCTTCAAGCAGTAAGATAATTTCCGTTTTCTCTACTTCATTATTTTCATCTTCGTATGAAGCAAAGCCTTCTAAATGTTGATCCTCAATTTTAACCACCCTCTATCGATATATCCACACACGAATTAAGGACAGCAATTGTTCTATATGGACTGGCTTGCTAATATAATCTGAGGCACCAGCATCAAGACATTTTTCCCGATCGTGTTTCATTGCTTTCGCTGTAAGAGCAATAATTGGCAAGTGTTCAAAGCCTTCTATTTTACGAATAGCTTTAATGGCCTCATACCCGTTCATGACTGGCATCATAATATCCATAAGAACAAGATCGATGTCAGACTGATGTTGCAGAATTTCAAGCGCTTCCTTGCCATTTTCCGCAAATTCAACAACCATCTTATTGGATTCAAGAGCAGATGTAAGTGAAAAAATATTCCGCATATCATCATCAACAAGTAAAACCTTCTTACCAGCTAACAATTCCTTTATATTTCTCAATTCAGGAGATTTTGATTGCTGATTTCCAGTCAATGTAATCACGTTTTCGTCCGCCTTTTTTTCAAGCAAAAATGGTTTCACCATTTCTGTCACGGCAACCTCTTTATTCCTTAGCTCATTATTTAGATGGAATTCATACTCCGGTAAATATAATGTAAAGGTACTGCCTTTACCAATAGTGCTTTCGACTTCGATAAAACCACCTAATAATTGTGCTAATTCCTTGCTTATCGAAAGTCCTAAACCAGTCCCACCAAACTGTCTGCTCGTTGTTCCATCTGCTTGACTAAAGGCTTCAAAAATAATTTTTTGTTTATCCTCCGCTATCCCTATCCCTGTGTCGGCGACAGAAATTGCCACCATTGATTTATGTTCCTTCATGAAAGGATTTTGCCGCTTGCACAGTTTAAACTCAATTGTTACTTTTCCTTCTTGTGTGAATTTAAAGGCATTGGATAATAAATTTTTAAGAATTTGCTTTAACCTTTGATTATCTGTTATAAATACATAGGGAAGATCCTCATCAATGATAACCTCAAAATTAAGATTTTTTTGTTTAGCTAAAGGCATAAATTGGTTTTCAACAAAATATTTAATTTCAGCAAATAAAATTTCCTCCGGTAAAACAGACGTTTTACCAGATTCAATTTTTGACAAATCAAGAATATCATTAATTAAATCTAATAAATCCTTACCCGCCGAATGGATGGTATGGGCATATTCAACTTGTTTTCCCGATAAGTTGTTTTCATTATTATCACCAAGTAATTGTGACAAAATTAACATACTATTGAGTGGTGTACGTAGCTCATGAGACATATTTGCGAGAAACTGAGATTTATATTTTGAGCTTAATTCGACATGACGATTTTTTTCTTCTAAATCAAGTTGAATTTGTTCAAGCTCTTTTGTCTTTTCCTCAGAATTTTTATACTGTTCCTCAAGTTGTTCATTAACCACTCGTAATTCTTCTTGTTGTTGTTGTAGTTCTTCTGATTGGCTTTGTAATTCTTCCGTCAATGTTTGCGACTCTATTAAAAGCTTTTCAATTTTCATATGACCAAGAATACCATGGAGTCTAACCCCAACAGTATTAATAACAAAATCAATGAGTCGTTTATGATGGTTTTCAAATGGTGTAAATGAGCCTAATTCAAAAACAGCGATAACCTTGTTTTCATATGAAATAGGTAGAACATATAAGTATCTCGGGGAACTTTGACCAAGACCTGATTTAATTTTTATATAATCTTCTGGTAACGTATCTAGTAATAGATTTTTATTTTCAAGGGCCGCTTGACCAATTAAACCCTCTCCCAAGCGAAAAACTTTACTTGTTTCATCAACATCATAGTCAGCATATGCTGCAATTTTATGAAACATCTCCTCATTTTCATCTTTTAAATAAAAGGTGCCAACGCTCGCACCAATAATCGGTGTTATTTTTGTAATAAAAAGGCGGGCAAACTCCTGAACATTTTGAATCCCCTGCGACATCGTTGTTAAATCAATAAAATTAGATTTAACCCAATTTTCCAATTGCATTTCTTTCTTTAAATCATGTTCATGTTCCATATGGCTCTCAAGGGAATCAGCCATACCATTATAAGCAACGGCTATTTCACCAATTTCATCATCCGTAATTTTTTCAATTCGAGGAAGCGTATTTGTTTCCAAATCAGCTACACTGGAAATCACTTTATTCACATCATGAATCCGGCCAATAATACTTCTTACAACCGTTACTGTAATTAAAATGACTATAAATAAGCTAATCACAATAAGAAAAACAAAGCTTACAAAAGTAGAATCATACAAACCTTTTGACTTTTCTACGGCTTCATTCACAGCCTCTTCTTCAATAGAAGTAAGCTCTGCCATCAATGATACAAGTCCAATCCGAACATCACGATAATCTTCAATTAAGACCTTTGATGCTTCCCCTTTTTCCCCATTTTTCAAAAGTTCACTTATTTGTTGAAGCCCCTGTCCATACGATTGATTTAACACATCTAGTTTTGTTATTAATGTTTTTTCATTTTCAGTCGCATCGAATTGTTTCAGTAACTTAAGGGCATCCGCTGTTTTTGTTCTTGAAATGCTGATTAATTCCTCTTCTTCCTTTGTAAATCCTTCTTCCTTTTTTAGAATAACGTCTCTAATCATCCGGGCTGTATTATTAATTTCAAATTGGAAAAGAGTTACTAAGCGGACTTTTTCATAATGTACATTGACCATATACTTCATATTTTGCTTTTGCTCTTGAATAATCTGTAATCCATAAGTAGCAATGATAATCATAACCACAAGGACAGAACCAAAACCAAGATATAACTTTCTTTTAAAATTCATTTAAAAATCATCCTATTTTTATAATTATTCAGGCAATATACTACTACATTCTGCCAATGAATTCCACTTTTTTTATGTTATTTCATTTAAAATAGTTCAAATTTCCTCAATATTTTTAAAAATAAAATGAAAAAACCGAACAATAAAGGTTATTGTTCAGCTTTTTCATTTTATACATAAATTTTATAGTTCTTACCACCAAGGGTGACGTCTTCTCATTTGTGGCTGCTCCGTCTCCGCTACATTTTCCTCATGCTGGTGTTCCATTTGCTCATGAGCCTCGCTAGCTCCGGCAGCTCCTGCTACACCTGCTGCACCCGCTACAGCAGCGCCATCATGTCTTTTATGGCGCCTTTTTTCATTCCCTTCAATAACAATAACCTCATCGGCATTAATAATAACACGTTCAGCATTAATAATATGTTGCCTTCTTTTATTTTCAGACAATTACTATCACTCCTTATCGTTTTAATTTACAATATGTTGGGTTTTAATTTATGATTGGTTATTTGCTCTAGGATTTTCGCCTATTTTCACAAACAACTATATATTCCACTTGCAAAACTTCTACAGATGCGACAAAACTAGTCAAAGGAATCGACAAGACAACCCCAGAATAGTATTAGTATGAATTTATTTTAAAAAGGGGATGTAAAGATGAGATCAACTAGACGAACTGAGTGGAAAATTCATTGGAAAAAGTACAAGCACTTATATAAAGGAAATCGGATGGAACGGAGAAACAAATGGCGTTGTAAATGGGATGACAAGTATATTTTAGATTCTGCACAAAAAGTCGGAGGATAGCACCGGCAAATGCAACGTTTCATTCATAAAAACAAGCCAAAATACGGTCCCATTTTTAAGGATATCATATTTTGGCTTGGTGTGTATTTCATGCTGTTATTTACTTTCTTCTAAATACTTCTCCATATCAGAAATATTGTCATGATGCTTATTTTTCATTTCAATTAAAAAAGTACGTGTTTCCTCGTGAATATCGTAAGTCAATGCATCATCAATTTTTCGCGCTACCCAACCTTGACCTTTATTTAAAAGGTTTAATTTTTCCTCAAGTGTCTCCTTGCTCATCACTTTTTCAGTAAAGTCACCTGTTGCTTTACTTGGCACACCGCCTTCACGAACAATAGATTCATGTAACCCTGCGCAGCTCCATGCTTCGTCAGCCATTACATGCTTAAATTTACCCTTTAATTGTTCAGAACTGTAGTTTTTTAATAAATAATCCATCGTTTTCACTCCTGCTCGCTCTGCTTCAAGTAGTGAATTTAAAAGATTAATCAATTCTCCCATTTTCCCCACGCCTTTCGAAGTTTTTTACAATAATACCATAACATAGCTACTATTTTAGAATTGTGACTTTTTTCACTCCATTAACAGTTTTTTTGTCCACCCTTCCCTTTACTTTGCTTACTGCTAGTAAAGCCGCTTTTTATTTTATCAATACATAAAGTTAATAGTGGTATGAAAAATCCCATAATCATTGAATAAGGGACCCAATATTTGCTATCCCAATAAGTCATATAGGTAACATTTGGATATATAAAAGTTGAAAAAACAATCGTAAGGAGGCCAAAAGGCAATATAAGAAAACGATAATCTTTAACTGCTACTATGTCCGCTAATCCAATCACAGAACCGTAGAAATAAACGGCTGTTTTAAAAAAGATTGAGAGAACCCACATACTAGCCATAACCGCTTCAATTCTTTCAACAATATCAAAAACACTGACCGTTTTAGCAAGAACGTAGCCTGGAAACATTTGCCGAGTTGTAGCTGGTGCGCCTAGCACTAAAATGCACAAAAGGACTAAAATCGCAGCTACTACACAACCAAATAAAGAAGCAATGATAAAATTCCACTTCGTTTTGTCAGGTCGATTGATGTTGCCAGGATAAAACATAAGAAATATTACTAAAGGGAAACCAGCAAATGCTAAAAAATTTAATATTGCCGACATATGATCACGAAAACTCGCTACATATAAAGGACTTAATCTATCGATTTCGATTTGAGGAATTAACAAAATAACTAAAGCAAAGAACATAAACATAAACCATGGAATCAGAAGCTCCCCTGTTTTTGCCAATACTTCAAGCCCTCCCCGCACAACTAAAATCACGAGTAAGGCAAGCATAACATTGAGTACTTCTAAAGGGGTATCAACTAGCATATGAGTAGTGACAAAGTTACTAAATTGATAAAGGAGGCTACATGCACCTATAAAGCCAAAATAAACATAGGAGAAGCTAAGCATTTTTCCGATTATTTTTCCGTAAACTCTTTCTAGGTATTGGGTATATGTCTCTCTTTTCATTGCTTTGCCACAAATAACATAAAAAAAAGCTAAAAGCCCACATAAAATCACACTTATAAGGGAGGATAGCCATGCATCTTGATGAGCTTTAGCTGTCATCACAGATGGAGTGGCTAGAATGGTTGTCCCAATTGTAAAAAGTATAACTAAAACGCTTAACTCTAGAGGGCTAATCCTTCCTTTTTCTAACAAATCAATCCTCCTCCTTTTATGTAGGCCATGCTGCCAGTATCGGACTTCCTATATTGATATATAGAATTAGTTTCCTTTTAGGAATGGTTGTAAGGTTACCGTGATTAAATCGATGGGACTCGGAAACGGCAAGTTATTCAGTTTAAGAACGGTAACACCTGTAACAAATAACATTACTATTGAAAAAATCCAAATTTCCCGAATCATTTTTTCCTTTTTTAGCTGTGGAATTTGAAAATAAGCAATGATTATATAAACAAGGATAACGCCAATACTTTTGAACATGTAGGATTACTCCTTTTTTAAATCATTATGAAATGGATTCGTAATCGTCCCGATACGGCGGATTTTTATATGAACGTCAACATTGACAGGAATAGTAGGGAACATATCAATCCATTGTTTTTTGACTTTTTCCCATACTTTCGGATTCGTTTTGTGGATCCGTTCTCCAAACCCCAAAATATCACTTTGAAAATCTTTCTGCGCTCTTTCAACGGTAGCCATGATTTTCTTTTCTATATCTTTATTTACTTTGGATTCAATTTCACCGATTACACTTGAATCCATAAGATCTAGTTTCGTATTAACATCTCCGACATTGCCCTCCCCGCTTACCTTTACTTCAATCATAATGGTACCATTGTTAATATGAGGAATAATCTCTGTTTTAGTGCGAACTAATTCAACGCCGACTTTGCCACCATTCATATTTATAACATTAACGGTGCTTTTCACATTATCTTTAATATATTTAAAGCCTTTGCTTTCCTCTTTGTTTAGCCATCCAACCAATTTATTTTTATGAAATGCAGCGATGCCTTGATAATTATAAGTGGCAAGTGGGGAAATAGACTCCAAATTTTTTATTGTGCTCCCACCCTTTTGGTCTCCTTTAATTGTAACGCCAGTTAAAGTGGGCTGAGTCCCTTCACTTATAATGTCATCCATTAATTCCGTTAGTGTTATCTTTTCAGTGGCTGCCCACACTTCAGCAGATTTTTCAAGACTGAAAAATAATTTATTGGCTGGAATTTTCTCAATAGCCGTTAGAATTTTAATTGTATCTTCGGCTGTTCGTTCTTTTGCCACTATAATATAGAAATCCGTTCGTAGTTCATGGTATCTAGATAAAAAGTCGAGAGCATCGTAAATCCCCTCTTTCGCTACCTCTTCACCAATTACAATGATCCGTAGTTGTGAGAGATACAGTAATCTAGGTACCTCTGTAGATAATTTTCGAAGCGCTTCAAATAATGTTTCCCCTTTTCTCGTATAAGTTGTAATCGGTGTATCGTAGCCGCCTGCTGTTTGTGAAGTAGCGGTTTCTCCAGGATTTACAATTTGCACTGAAACCACAAATTCTTCCTTTTCATTTTTATCAATCCCTAGCGCTACAGCAATGGCCAAATCGGAAAGTTCATGCCTACTCCAGCAACCTGTTAAAGTAAAGAGCAGGAAAAAGACCATTATCATCATCATTCGTTCTTTTTTCATTACATTTCACTCTTTTCAAGTTTCTGGTTTAGGTGTTGGGTTATTCTGTTCTCTAATAATATTCGTTTGACTAATTAAACGCGGCCTTGAAAACATGCCCCACCATGGGATGCGAAAAAATACATCCTTCTGATCTTGTAAAATAAACGGTGCTGCCGGGGTCGTATAAGGGACGCCGAAAGACCGTAGTGTACTTAGATGAATACATAGTAAAATAAGGCCAAACATAATCCCGATTAAACCAAAAGCAGCAGCAAGTGACATCATTCCAAACCGCAACATTCGAACGGTCGTTGCTAAATTGATAGATGGAAAACAAAAGTTGGCAATCGCTGTTAAAGAAACGACAATGACCATTGCCGCTGAAACAAGTCCTGCTTGTACAGCAGCTTGCCCTAATACTAATGCTCCAACGATGCTCATCGCTTGTCCTACCGCCCGCGGCATCCTTACGCCTGCTTCGCGCAATATTTCAAAGGCGATTTCCATCATCAATGCTTCCATGAAAGCCGGAAAAGGTACCCCTTCCCGTTGTGCCGCCAAGCCAATCAATAAAGTAGCCGGAAGCATTTCCTGGTGGTAAGTCAAAACAGCAATATAAAGGGAAGGCGCAATTAATGCTAGGAAAAAGCAAAAAAAACGTAATAATCGCAGTAATGTCGCTATATCTGCACGCACATAATAATCTTCACTTGCTTGGAAAAACTCAACAACTAAACTTGGGACAACCATTACAAATGGCGTCCCATCCACAAGTATCGCTACCCGCCCTTCTAGCAGTTTTCCAGCAACTGCATCTGGACGTTCAGTATTGAAAATAGTTGGAAAGGGCGTAAAGGTTTCGTCTTGAATAAGCTCTTCAATATAGCCACTCTCTAAAATAGCATCAATGTTAATACGGTCTAATCGTTGATGAACCTCTTTTACAACATCTTCATTGGCGATTCCTTTAATATAGGCCACAATCACTTTTGTTTTTGAAACTCTACCAATTTCCTTCTCTTCCAACCAAAGGTTAGCGCTTTTAATTCTTCTTCTTAATAAAGCTGTATTGACTCCTAAAGTTTCTGTAAATCCATCTCTTGGGCCTTTAATTAAGGTAGCAGATTGCGGCTCTTCAATGCTGCGCTTTTCAAAACTCGGAATGCTAACAGTTATTGCCTGTGCTTCATTTTCAACCAATATGGCAGCATAACCAGATAGAACATTTGTCATTAATGTATTGTAGTCAGTAACGTCAGTAATTCCACCAACAGTGACTGCTTTTTCTTTTAAGGCATCAACTAGTGAACTCTTACTTTGGTGTTGGCCTTGGATATCATTTGGCTTTACTTTATAAAGCATTGAATCGATTAATTGTTGGAGGGATAATGTATCAATTAAATTATCAGTATAGATGATACAAATATCGATTCTGTTTTCCTGGCCAATTTTAATGTTACGGATTACAATATCTGCGCTATTTCCAACCATATTTTGAATATATTGAATATTATCTTGTAGTGATGAAGTAAGTAATTGGTTTTCCTCGCTGGAAGAGTTTGCGGAACTTCCAACTTTGTTTTTTGTTTTTCGGAAAATGTTATTCAAAGTTCGTTTTATTAAACTTCCCGCCATGACAATCATCACCCCATTTCACGTTTTATTCTTAGCATTTTTTCACATTTTATGTAAAGAAAGTAAAAGTAGGCTGAAGATTTATGTTTCTTTTCCGCTTACATCCAAATAAAAAAAAGCTGACAATTCCTTAATAATAAGGAATTGTCAGCTTTTTTATGGTGGCTACCTGTTTTATCCGTTTAAACCTATTCGTGCAAAATATTCTGCGATACTTGCAAAGCACGTATCGACCATAAAATTAATTTCTTCCGCATTAATGACATAGGGTGGAATGAAATAAAGAATATTTCCGAGCGGTCTTAAGAGAAGCCCTTTTGAAAGTGCAATTTTATATATTTCATAGCCAACTCTCATTTCGGAAGGGAAACTTTCTTTTGTATGTTTATTTTTTACAAGTTCAATCGCGGTAATCATCCCGATACTTCTTACGTCACCTACATATTTCGAGGATTTTGCCTTTTCAAGTGTTAGGGTGCGGATTCGTTCCCCTTTCCACTTATTATTTTCTATAATGTGGTCTTCTTCAAATATTTTTAGGCTTTCCACAGCAATCGCGCAGGCCATCGCATTCCCTGAGTATGTGTGGCTATGCAAAAATGCTTTTTGCTCTTCGTACTCACCATAAAAGCATTGGTAGACATCATTTGTTGTTAGGACAACGGACATCGGCATATACCCTGCTGTAATTCCTTTTGAAAGACACATAAAATCAGGACTTATACCAGCATGGTTACTAGCAAACATTTCCCCTGTTCTGCCAAAGCCGACGGCAATTTCATCGACAATTAAATGGATGTCATATTGATCACAAAGCTCACGTAGCCTCTTCAGATAAAGTGGCGAATAAATTTTCATACCTGCTGCTCCTTGAACAATTGGCTCAATAATGACCGCACTAATTTCCTCATGATTTTGCGCGATACACTTCTCCATGCTTTCAAAGCACTCCGCTTGACAGCTTTCACGTTCTAAGCTAAATGGGCAGCGATAGCAATCCGGTCCTTCTACTCTTATTGTATCTAAAAGAAGTGGTTTATAAATTTTATTGTACTCATCTAAATCACAGACAGACAAAGCCCCCAATGTTTCACCGTGATAAGCATCGCTCAAAGCTACAAATCTTCGTTTTTTTGTCTCTCCTTTTAGACTGTGATAATGAAAGCTCATCTTTAAAGCGACTTCCACGGCTGCTGAGCCATTATCCGAGAAAAACACTTTATTAAGTGTGCTTGGTGTAATTTGGACTAGTTTTTCCGCTAATTCAATTGCTGGCATATTGGAGAAGTTAGCAAAAATAACATGTTCAATCCGATCCACTTGTTTTTTTATTGCTTCATTAATTCGCTTATTACTATGTCCAAGCGTATTCGCCCACCATGATGAGATGCAATCTAAATATTTATTGCCTAGGGTATCATAGAGCCACACTCCATCACCTTTTTCAATGACAATAGGGGGCAGTTCTTCATAATCTTTCATTTGCGAACATGGATGCCAAATATATTGTAAATCTTTTTCGATATATTGATACAAATCTTACACCCCCTTTTTCAAATTGAATCAAGACAGTTTAAAATTTCCTCAACGGAAAAATCCAGTTCCGCTTTTATTTTAATTGCCTCTATGAAATTATGATCTTGGTTTTCTATCTTTTTTAGTTTAGCGATAATTGGCACTTTCGTAAGCTTTTCAATCATCATTGCATTGTCTTCACAAAGTTGATTTTCTTCATAGAAGTTAAGGATAATCCCTTTAACCGTAATTCCAGCCGTCTCAAGGAATCTCACTGTCAGCACGGTATGATTGATTGTTCCAAGTGTCGCTCTCGCAACAAGCAATACGTTCATATTTAATTCTTTTATGAGATTTGCAAGAGTATAAACCCCTTCGTCATCATCAATCAATGGACAAATAATGCCGCCGCTGCCTTCTGCGATGATATAATCATATCGGGTCTTTAAATCAGCAAACTTTTCAAAAATAACATCCTTTTGAATCGGCTTATTTTCTATTTTGGCGGCAAGATGTGGAGATACAGCTGTTTTGTAGACATATGGTGTCATATTTTCATATGCTTCATTCAAATCACTAACCGTACTTACGAGTTCTGTATCACCTGGAATCAGTTCACCGCCTCCAGCCTCTACGGCTCCACTTAACGCTGCTTTGAAATAAATAGCGTTATGGCCGGTCTTTCTTAAAACATGCATCAGTCCAGCTGTAACAATTGTTTTGCCGACATCTGTGTCCGTTCCAATAATAAAAACACCTTTAGGCATCCTTTCGAACCTCTAAATTTAAATCGCTAATCATTTTTTTATCATCACAAATTTTATTACCTGATGTTGTTAAGTAATTGCCAGTAATGGTAGCGTTCGCACCTGCTAGGAAGCAATTTTTTCCAGATTCATCAATTAAATTACGGCCCCCACCAAGTCTTATTAGACTAGTAGGATTGACAAATCTAAAAATCGCAATTGTTTTCAAGATTTCATCTTGAGTTAACTTTTCGACATTTTCTAGCGGTGTTCCGCTAATTGGATTTAAGACATTAATTGGAATCGATTGAACGCCTAGTTCACGCAATTGAAAAGCAAGCTTGATTCGGTCCTCCATGCTCTCGCCCATGCCAATAATTCCACCTGAACAAATACCTAATCCTGCTTCCCTTGCAGCGTCAATCGTAGCAATCCGTTCATCATAACTATGGGTTGTGACAATATTTCCATAATATTCTCTACTAGTTTCCAAGTTATGGTGATACATTGTGATTCCTTTTTCACGCAGTTGTTTTAGTTGATCATAGTCCTGTATTCCTAATGAAGCACATAATTCGATGTTTACTTCTTTATTTAGCTCATCATATATATGCAAAACTTTCTCGAAATCGCGGCCTTTAAGGCCTCTTCCGCTTGTAACTAAAGAAAAGCGATTGACACCTTCACTCTCATTTTCTCTCGCAAGCTTTAAAGCATCTTCGGCGGAAACGACATCATATGCCTCAACAGCCGTTTTGAAATGAGCGGATTGGGCGCAAAATTTGCAATCCTCTGAACAACGTCCTGATTTCGCATTCATAATCGTACAAAGGTCGACTTCATTCCCACAAAACAGTTCACGAATATAGTTTGCGCTGTTGTAAAGCCCTTTTAGATCCTCTTCCCCTGTGATTTCAGCCAATTGAAGCGTTTCTTCAAATGTTACTGCTTCTCCGTTAACGACTTTGCCCTCTAGTTTTTTTATAAAATCTCTCATTACATTCACTCCTCCCTCATTATGTAAAGCGATATACCCATTTTTATAGCTGATCCAAGTTTGATAGGGATGCACCCTCTCAAATTTTTCCACCTTCATATGATACCGGAAATTTTTATTAATGTAAACCGAAAATTTAAAGTAGTTAACATATTTTCCAAAAAAATATCCGCCGTTAGTGCTGCGAACACTTTGGCGGACATACGATTCGTTAATTCCAATTTTAGTTTTCAATTAATTAAAATTTCAGCAATTGCTGCTGATGAATCTAAATTGAATGAGATAGTTTGGTCAACTTTTAGATTGGCAATCTCTCCTTTTGCACCTGACATTGTTGTGATTTTTACATTATTATTGATATAGAACGGGATGTTTATAACGTCAATTTTTATCCAAACTATATTGTTTTCTACCTTCGTAATGACACCTTTATAAGAATAGTCTTTTTCCTTTTCTACAACGGATTTTGCATTCATATAGATGATGTCACCATACTTATCAATCGTAAACTCAACATTCAAATTGGTAGTTAGTTTGGAAAAAGTTGATGCCTTGCCGTCTACAAATATTTTTGCATCCTCATCAACAACGTATTTCTTACTCACGTATTTCCATTCTCCACTAACTTTTACCCTTTGCCTAATTGTTATCTCAGAATCTCTTATATTAATTGCTTCAATCGTGCCTTTCCCGGATTGATTATAGTAATCCCCTAGCTCCTCTTTATAGTCTAATAAACGGTTAATAAACACAGCCATTTCAGCACGTGTCACCGGTTTATTCGGCTGGAATGTTTGGTCGCTAAACCCACTGATAAGCTTCGTTAAGGTAGCAAATGCTAAATTAGCTTTTTCTTCCTTACTTAAGTTATCAACATCTTTAAATGAAAGTGTTGCATCTTTCCAACTATTAATATCAGTACCAATAAATTTGACTAATAAATTTGTAATAAATAAGCGTGTTGCCGGCTTATTTGGTTGGAATTTTTTTGTGCTTTCAAGTAAGTTCTCTTCGATTGCAATGGCAACGGTTTTTCTTGCGGAACTAGGAATATCTTGTAAATTTTTATTATTCAATGATGGATTACGTTCTTTATCATCCATTTCTAAAACCTTAACAAGAGCGGAAATGGCTTCCAATTGTGTCACTGGTTTGTTCGGCTGATATGTAAAATCATCGAGCCCGGACATTAACCCAAGTGAATACGTTTTATAAATGTCTTGGTGGGCCCAATGCTTTTCAACATCATGGAGCTCAAACTTTTTCTTAGCATTCCCCTTTAATTTTTGTTCTATTTTTTCCCGATTGTCATTGCCCTTTCCCTTGCCATTGTCTGATTTTGCATAAGCTCCATTTGGAATAAGCGAAAAAGCCAAGCTCGATGCGACAACGATAGGAAATGATTTCTTTACCCATTTTTTCATTTATAAATTCCCCCTCAACTATTGCAAATAAAATCCTTTATATACAAAATTCGTACCCGTTTCCTGCTTATGGGGGTATTGAGGGTGCTTTCATTGCTTTTTCTTTTGCTGTAAAGCGGTACTTTTCACGAATCCTCATCGTCTGGGTTCCAATACTTTACTCATCCCCATCCCCATTTGGTCCGCTTGGATAATGGAGTTTAGGACACTTTTTAAAAACTCAGATGGAACGCGGTTTGTTATTTCAACAAATGCCTCTTTTCTAGATTTGCCTAATTTCATATCCTCAAGCGCATATAAAAATTCACTTGACAAAGGCGATTCAATTTGGTTACATACTTTTTTTAAAGCGCCATCCAACCCAAGCCCGGCCTCAATCGAAACATTTAACATGTCAAAAAAATCAGGCATAGTCTTTTCAATTTGCTGAACGCGCTGTTTGATTTTGGCTGATAAATAATATTGTAGGTAAGAATAAGTAAAAACGGCACTAAAGGCAGATAACACAATGACTTTTCCTTTTTCATCTGCATTTGGAGTAAATGTGATCACAAATAATAGGGGGCCTGCCGACAAAACGCATTTACAACGCTAAGACAGTTTTAGTGGTCTAAGAGAATCTAATGAAACCATTTTTTCAGAATTAAAACGGTACTCACCTAGTAAATTGATATGCTCCCAGCCTAAAGGAGACATATGATGTAATAAGTCTTCATTAAAATTATCTAAACTTTTTTGATATTCAACTGCTTTTGTTAAATGAAGGGTATTCCAGACACTAATGGCATTGATAATTATGTTTAAAGCACTAGCTCTTTGCAGTTGATGCTGTATGGTTCGTTCCCTAAGCTCTCCTTGTTTTCCGAAAAAAATAGCTCTTGCTAGTCCATTCATGGCTTCTCCTTTATTCAATCCTTTTTGTATTTTTCTTCTTAATGATTCATCCGAAATATAATTCAAAATAAAGATGGTTTTTTCTATTCGGCCCATCTCACGTAAAGCTGTAGCCAAGCTGTTTTGTCTTGAATAAGAGCCTAATTTTCCCATAATCAAGGATGCTGAAACTGTTCCTTCCCTTATAGAATGAGCTAATCGTAAAACATCCTCATAATTTTCTTTAATAATTTTTGTATTTATTTGTCCGCGTAAAATAGCTTCTAATTTTGGATACTCACTTGCTTTATCGATTGTAAATAATTTTGAGTCCGATAAATCTCTTATTCTTGGAGCAAATTTAAATCCTAATAAATGGGTTAATCCGAAAATTTGGTCTGTGTAACCAGCTGTGTCTGTATAATGCTCTTCTATGTTTAGATCCGCCTCATGGTGTAACAAACCATCCAAAACATGAATTGCATCCCTTGAATTAGTATGAATAATCTTTGTGTAGTAAGAAGAGAATTGATCACTCGTAAATCTATAGATGGTGGCTCCTTTTCCAGTTCCGTAATGAGGGTTTGCATCTGCATGTAGTGATGAAACACCTAGTTGCATTCTCATTCCATCTGATGAAGATGTTGTACCGTCTCCCCAATAAGAAGATAATTGTAATTTGTGATGAAAATTTACTAATACGGCTTGGGCTTTATTCATGGCATCTTCATACATGCGCCATTGAGATACATTGGCTAGTTGCTTATATGTAAGTCCGGGTGTTGCTTCAGCCATTTTGCTCAAACCAATATTCATTCCCATTCCTAAAAGGGCAGCCATAATAATAGTCGTTTCTTCTTTATCCGGTTTTCGATTATTTGAAGCATGAGTAAATTGCTCATGAAACCCTGTGATATAAGCAACATCCATGAGTAAATCGGTTAATTTTATTCTTGGAAGCATCTGATAAAGGCTTGCACTAAATTTCTTTGCTTCTTCTGGAAACCCTTTTTCTAGGCGTGAAATTGATAGCTTTCCTTTTTCAAGAGAAACTCCATCTAACTTGTTAGAATTGGCAGCTAACCACTTTAACCTTTCATTAAGGCTACTGGTTCTCTCTGTCATATAATCTTCGAATGATATACTAACTGATAACCTTGTATTACTCTTTGTTTGATTCCATGTATCCTCTGAAAACAAATATTCCTCAAAATCTCTATATTGTTTACTGCCTACAATGGAAACATCTCCTGCTCTAACATGTTCCCGAAGTTCTGTTAAAGCAGCCATTTCATAGTAATGACGATTGATTGTTGTACCATCATCCTCGTATAAATGCTTTTTCCAACGCTTTGAGATAAAGTCCACAGGTGAGTCATCAGGTACTTTTCGTTTTCCAGATTCGTTCATTCCTCGGATAATCTCTACAGCTTGTAAAAGTGGCTCATTGGCCTTCGTAGAATGAAATTTCAATACCCTTAATAGCGTTGGCGTATATTTTCTGAGTGAATAAAATCGTCTTTGCAGTAAGTCTAAATAATCATAGTCGGCAGGACGTGCAAGCTCCTGGGCCTCTTCTACTGAAGAGACAAAGGTATTCCATTCAATAACGGATTCTAAAACCTTAAAAACGTCTAATTTTTCCTCTTTTGCTTTAATTAATGCTTGTCCGATGTTCGTAAAGTGTATAACTTTCTCATTTAGCTTTTTACCGTTTTGTTTCTGGATTTCTTCTTGTGCCTTACTGTCCGCTGCCATTTTCAATGGCAGTGTTTTTTGTTGTTTTAGGAAAATTTTATGTCGGTACTTTTGGAGGGAATTATGCGACAATGTATAAATGTAAATCATTCCCTTGCGGGAGGAGGACAAAA
>DUSF01000053.1 GCA_012842745.1 Bacillus sp. (in: firmicutes)
AAAGAACATTAATCATCTTGAGTTTTTTGATTATGTTTCTCCGGAAGTTCAGAACAGTATTAGTGAAACTGGTCGTGTGACAAATGGAAAGCTAAGGTTTGCTGTTTCAAAGTTTGTCAATGAGCAATTTACTGATTTTGAGAAAGGAGAGCAGCTTAATGGCTAAAGAGGATGTCATTGAAGTAGAAGGTACGATCGTTGATACTCTGCCAAACGCTATGTTTAAAGTAGAATTAGAGAACGGTCATACTGTATTAGCACATGTATCAGGTAAAATCCGCATGCATTTCATTCGAATTTTACCAGGTGATAAAGTGACTGTAGAGTTATCTCCATACGATTTAACTCGTGGTCGCATCACATATCGTTACAAATAAAATAGCACTCCGTAACATAAGGAGGTTCAAAAGATGAAAGTTAGACCATCCGTAAAGCCTATCTGCGAAAAATGTAAAGTCATTCGTCGCAAAGGTAAAGTAATGGTTATTTGTGAAAACCCTAAGCATAAACAAAAACAAGGTTAAAGATAAGGAGGTGCAACTTTAGATGGCACGTATTGCAGGTGTAGATATCCCACGCGAAAAGCGTGTAGTCATCTCATTAACATATATTTACGGCATTGGCCGTCCTACTGCACAAAAAATCTTAGCTGAAGCAGGCGTTTCAGAAGATACTCGTGTTCGTGATTTAACTGAAGATGAATTAGGTAAAATCCGTGAAATTATCGATCGCCATAAAGTGGAAGGTGACCTTCGTCGTGAAGTTTCCCTTAACATTAAGCGTCTAATTGAAATCGGTTCTTATCGTGGTCTTCGTCATCGTCGTGGTCTTCCAGTTCGCGGCCAAAATACTAAAAATAATTCTCGTACACGTAAAGGCCCACGTCGTACAGTTGCTAATAAGAAAAAATAAGGTAAAGGAGGGAAATTGTAAATGGCTCGTAAGACTAACACTCGTAAACGTCGCGTGAGAAAGAATATAGAAACTGGTATAGCACATATCCGTTCTACATTCAATAATACAATCGTTACGATTACAGATGCTCACGGTAATGCTGTTTCTTGGTCAAGTGCTGGTGCTTTAGGTTTCAGAGGTTCACGTAAATCTACACCATTTGCTGCACAAATGGCGGCTGAAACTGCTGCAAAGGCTTCTATGGAGCACGGTATGAAAACTTTAGAAGTTACTGTTAAAGGTCCTGGTGCTGGTCGTGAAGCTGCTATTCGTGCGCTTCAATCAGCAGGTTTAGAAGTTACTGCAATTCGTGACGTCACACCAGTGCCTCATAATGGTTGCCGACCACCAAAACGTCGCCGTGTATAATTAAATTGTATAGAATTTGAATCCCTGTCTATAATGGGATATGATGACAGTTTTTTTATATGTGAAACGGACTAACAGATAATTAGCAATTTGTTGTGCACATTTGGGAATTGCCTAATGGGGAATTTCGGTTAGGGTTTGCCCTAGCCGAGGTTTCGACGTTTTGAAGGAGGGTTTATTGAATGATAGAAATTGAAAAACCAAAAATCGAAACGGTTGAAATCAGCGATGATGCTACCTTTGGTAAATTCGTTGTCGAACCGCTTGAGCGTGGATATGGTACCACTTTAGGAAACTCCTTACGTCGTATTCTATTATCCTCTCTCCCTGGGGCTGCTGTAACATCGATTCAAGTTGATGGTGTTCAACACGAATTCTCTACAATTGAAGGTGTAGTTGAGGATGTTACAACGATAATTTTGAATATCAAGAAATTAGCATTAAAAATTTATTCTGACGAAGAAAAGACGTTAGAAATTGATATTCAAGGTGAGCGGGAAGTAACTGCCGCTGATATTACACATGATAGTGATGTTGAGATACTCAATCCTGACCTTCATATTGCATCATTAGGTAAAAACGGCAATCTACGCATAAGGTTAACAGCTAAGCGTGGCCGTGGTTACACGCCTGCTGATGCAAATAAACGTGAAGATCAACCGATAGGTGTTATTCCAATTGATTCTATTTATACACCGGTTTCTCGTGCTACTTATACAGTAGAAAGTACGAGGGTAGGACAGGTAGCAAATTTCGATAAGTTGACACTGGATGTTTGGACAGATGGTAGCATTCGACCAGAAGAAGCTGTTTCGCTTGGAGCAAAAATTTTAACCGAGCATTTAAACATCTTTGTTGGTTTGACTGACGAAGCCCAAAATGCTGAAATTATGGTTGAAAAGGAAGAGGACCAAAAGGAAAAGGTTCTTGAAATGACAATTGAAGAACTTGATTTATCTGTTCGTTCTTATAACTGCTTGAAGCGTGCTGGTATAAATACTGTTCAAGAATTAGCAAATAAGACTGAAGAAGATATGATGAAAGTTCGTAATTTAGGTAGAAAGTCGTTAGAAGAGGTTAAGGCAAAGCTGGAGGAGCTTGGCCTTGGACTTCGTAGAGACGAATAAATTTTTATTTCGTACGGATAAATGAAATAATACTTCAACAAAGGAGGGACATTAAGGATGGCTTATGCAAAATTAGGTCGTACATCTGCTCAACGTAAGGCTCTTTTCCGTGATCTTGCTACTGATTTAATTATTAACGAGCGCATTGAAACAACAGAAGCAAAAGCGAAGGAGCTTCGTTCAATTGTTGAAAAAATGATTACCCTTGGTAAGCGCGGTGACTTGCATGCACGACGCCAAGCTGCTTCTTTCATTCGCAATGAAGTAGCAAACGCGGAAACGGGCGAATATGCAGTCCAAAAGCTTTTCAATGACATCGCAAAGCGCTATGAAGAACGTCAAGGTGGGTACACTCGTATTCTTAAACTTGGTCAACGCCGTGGTGATGGTGCTCCAGTCGTTATTATTGAGTTAGTTTAATATTATTCACTTGGCTGAATAAATCATGATTCAACATAATTCATCAAAAAGGGCGAGACAGAATCTTATTTAGAAGATCTGGGTCTATGCCCTTTTTTCGTTATATAGAGAACAGTGGGTGACAAGCTTAATGAAACGAGAGAAGGTAATCGAAGTTCAAAATGTAAAATTCCGTTACAACACTGATGGAGAATGGGCTCTAAATGATGTCAGTTTTCCAATTTACAAAGGAGAATGGCTTGCGATTGTTGGTCATAATGGCTCAGGGAAATCGACGTTAGCTAAAATATTAAACGGCCTTTTAATGCATGAAGCTGGCTTTGTCTTTATAGAAGGCATTGAATTAAATAAAGATTCGATTTGGGATATTCGGAAAAGGGTCGGTATGGTTTTCCAAAACCCTGATAATCAGTTTGTTGGTACAACAGTTAGAGATGATGTCGCTTTTGGTTTAGAGAATAACGGTATACATCGAGAAGAAATGATTCAGCGTATCCAAGAGAGTATCGCGCAAGTTAGAATGACAGATTTTCTAGACCATGAACCACATCGATTATCAGGAGGACAAAAGCAGCGAGTGGCAATTGCCGGAGTCCTAGCCTTAAAACCAGCTGTGATGATTTTAGATGAAGCGACATCAATGTTGGATCCACTTGGACGAAAGGAAGTAGTTGAAACAGTACGTAACCTACAGAAAAAGTCTGGTCAAATGAGTGTTATTTCGATAACACATGACTTAGAAGAAGTTACCCAAGCAGATCGGGTGATTGTCATGAACCGAGGACAACTCTATGCTGAAGGAACTCCGGAAGAGATTTTTGAACTTGGTGATCAATTAATATCATTAGGACTTGATTTACCATTCACAGTGAAGCTTTCACAAAGCTTAAGACAAAAAGGTATACAATTATCAAAATCCCACTTAAAACAACGAGATTTGGTGAATGAACTATGGACATTATTTTTGAAAAAGTAGAACATCTCTACAATCCCAGGACGCCATTTGAAAGAAGAGCGCTATATGATTTAAATATATCAATTCAATCGGGAACTTTTCAAGCTGTCATTGGTCATACCGGTTCTGGAAAGTCAACGCTAATCCAACATATTAATGGCTTACTTAGACCAACAAGTGGAGAGATTCAAATTGGAGACAGGGTCATTAATTCTGAAAAGCAAAAGAGTTTAAAAAGCTTGCGCAAAAAAGTCGGGATTGTTTTTCAATACCCTGAACATCAGCTCTTTGAGGAAACGGTGGAAAAAGATATTTGCTTTGGACCGATGAATTTCGGCGTATCAGAAGTAGATGCAAAAAAGAAAGTAAGGGAAGTTTTGCAGTTAGTAGGACTCTCGGAAATGGTATTAGAAAAATCGCCGTTTGATTTAAGCGGCGGGCAAATGCGAAGGGTTGCGATTGCAGGTGTATTGGCAATGGAGCCAGAGGTACTTATCTTAGACGAGCCGACGGCGGGATTAGACCCAAAAGGTCGTAGAGAAATAATGGACATGTTTAAGGCGATGCACGACAGTGCTGGGCTGACAACAATTCTTGTAACACATAGCATGGAGGATGCGGCCTTTTATGCGGATCATATCATAGTCATGGATAAAGGTACCGTCTATATGCAAGGAACACCGTCGGAAATTTTTCAGCAACCTGAAAAACTAAATCAAGTTGGTTTAGATATCCCGGAATCCGTGCAATTCATAAGAAGCCTCTCGGAAACTATAAAAAAGCCATTGCCCACTCTATTTACGGTAGAGGAAGTGGCCGATGAAATTGCAAAGCTCTTTATGAAAGGGGAGCTTGAGGCATGAAAAATGTGATTATTGGCCAATATATACCTGGTAATTCATTTATTTATCGAATGGATCCTCGTGCGAAAATAATGACGATCTTTTTATTTGTGATTATTGTTTTTCTTGCTAATAACTTCGCAACATATTCGCTATTAGTATTGTTTACTATAGGAGCCGTTTTTTTCTCAAAAGTTCCAGTTAACTATATTCTTAAGGGATTAAAGCCGATTTTATGGATTGTGCTTTTTACATTGATTTTGCATTTGTTTATGACAAAGGGAGGTAACGTTGTTCTCGATTTCGGGTGGCTTACGATTTATGAAGGTGGGATTAAGCAGGGGATATTCATATCTCTACGCTTTATACTGCTGATTATGGTGACAAGCCTTTTAACATTAACAACAACGCCGATTGAAATTACAGATGGTATGGAATCATTGCTGTCCCCTTTTAAGAGGTTTGGCGTACCGGCCCATGAACTAGCTTTAATGATGTCGATTTCGCTGCGCTTTATTCCGACATTAATGGAAGAAACAGAAAAAATTATTAAAGCCCAATCAGCCCGGGGCGTCGATTTTACAACAGGTGCGATAAAGGAACGCGTTAAGGCAATTGTGCCGCTTCTTGTTCCGTTATTTATTAGTGCCTTTAGACGTGCTGAAGACCTTGCCTTAGCGATGGAGGCAAGAGGTTATCGCGGTGGTGAAGGACGTACAAAGCTGAGAGAGCTAGTTTGGAAGGGCGCAGATAATCTCGCTTTTGCCATCTTGGCAGTTCTGATGGTTTTATTATTTATTTTGCGATCATAAAGGTGGTATAGATGGACCGTTTAAAATGTACAATTGCATATGATGGTACTGATTTTTCAGGATTTCAAGTTCAGCCAAATGATCGTACAGTGCAGGGGGATATTGAGAATGCTTTGAAAAAGCTCCATAAGGGTGAGGATATCCGTATCCATCCATCGGGAAGAACAGATGCCGGTGTACATGCTCATGGACAAGTCGTTCATTTTGATAGCTCATTCGTGATTCCCGCGGAGCGTTGGGTGATTGCTCTTAACACGCTGCTTCCCGATGATATCGTTGTTACAAACGTTGAGCAAGTTGATATGAATTTCCATGCTAGATATGATGTAGTCAAAAAAGAGTATCGTTATTTTTTATTAAATCAAAAAGATAGAGATGTATTCCGCAAAAATCATAGCTACCATTATCCATATCTAGTTAATTTGGAAAAAGTAATCGAAGGATCGAAGCATTTGTTAGGTACGCATGATTTTACGTCATTTTGCTCAACAAAGTCGGATAAAGAAAATAAAATTCGTACAATCGAGGAAATTGAGATTAAGCAGATTGGAAATGAAATTGTTTTTCGCTTTGTTGGCAATGGTTTTTTATATAATATGGTGCGGATTATTGTAGGGACGCTGCTAAAGGTTGGACAAGGCAGGTTGTCGCCTGAGGATATTAAGGGGATTTTGGATAAAAAAGATCGTAAAGCAGCAGGAAAAACAGCTCCTGCCCATGGTTTATATTTGTGGAGGGTATGGTATTAAAATAAACAACCTATCCCGGCGTAACATTTTCTTGACATTGATAGTAAAAATATTATACTATTACCTATGGTACATTTTCAAAGATCACGCCACGATTTTAGCCCCGAAACTAATCGTGTGAAAATAAACTTATGAAAATGAAAGAGCGAAAGATATTAATTTAATGTAGGAGGGAATATCATGCGTCAAACTTATATGGCGAAGGCTTCAGAGGTTAATCGTAAATGGTTAGTAGTCGACGCTGAAGGCCAAACTTTAGGTCGTCTTGCTACTGAAGTAGCTTCAATTCTTCGTGGTAAGCATAAACCAACATTTACACCACATGTAGACACTGGTGACCACGTAATTATCATTAATGCAGAAAAAATTCACTTAACAGGTAATAAGTTAAACGGAAAAATTTATTATCGTCATACACAACATCCAGGTGGAATAAAATCACGTACTGCAAAGGAAATGCTTGAAACTCGCCCTGAACAAATGCTTGAAGGTGCGATTAAAGGAATGCTTCCAAAAAACACTTTAGGACGTCAAATGTTTAAGAAGCTTAACGTATACAAAGGTAGCGAGCATCCACATCAAGCACAAAAACCAGAAGTGTATCAACTTCGCGGATAATTATTAAGGAGGGTATTTAATTTGGCACAGGTACAATATATCGGTACAGGACGTCGTAAAAGTTCAGTTGCACGTGTTCGTTTAGTTCCTGGTAATGGACGTGTTGTTGTGAACGGTCGCGACATTGAAGAATATTTTAATTTAGAAACACTACGTGTAGTTGCTAAGCAACCACTAGTAGCCACTGAAAATGCAGGTAGCTATGATGTATTAGTAAATGTTAACGGCGGTGGATACACTGGCCAAGCTGGCGCAATCCGTCATGGTATTGCTCGTGCATTATTACAAGCTGACCCAGAATATCGCGCAGTACTTAAGAGCGCAGGCTTCTTAACTCGCGATGCTCGTGCTAAAGAACGTAAGAAATACGGTCTTAAAGGCGCTCGTCGTGCACCTCAGTTCTCAAAACGTTAATTGTCAACGTTTCAAGGCTCTCAAACCTTTTGGTTTGGGGGTCTTTTTTATTATTTCCTATAATTGGGCTTTTGGAGTTGCCTTTTCGACGAATGAGAATATCGTGCCTGTAAGACACTATATTTTAAATACTAAAAGGTGTGAAGCATTGATGAATGTTATTACAACTTTGGAAGATAAAAGGGAGGCAAAGCGAATTGCCTTTGAGAGAAAAGTGCTACGGGAGCTATCGATTAAGCAATTAAAAGAAAAAGTTACTATATATTTTTCGCCATTTTTTCGCTCGCAGTCCATCTTTTCGACCGCGATAGAAGATGGTAGTATTGATATCGCCATTGAGCTGTTTGTATTAGGTGCCAACATGAGCAAGTTTGGTTATTTTGGAGAAACAGAGGAGATGGTCAGGGCAAGATGCTCCGATGAGATCAAGTATTATACGGATAGCCTGTATGAGTACCTACAGTATTGGGGTGCCGCCGCAGGTAATGATTTAGTAAGTGAATCAATCTATATTTCCGCTGAACAATTCGCGTCCTTCTGGTGGAAGGAAGGATTTCAAAAAGGCGAAAGAAGGCGTAAAATGCGTCTGCATTAGTTCTAAATTTCTTTCATATTTGTCCCTTCTGTCCCATATAGTGAAATAGGAAAAGTGCGGAGGGACCCAAAATATGAAGAAATCTATTCGGTTTTTAGTTTTTATTACGGGCTCGGTCTTATTATTTTTTCTTTTTCAATATCAGTTTTCTATTTATAATACTTGGGATTCTTGGAGTTTACCTTTATCGGGAAAAGTGATTATTGTAGACCCAGGCCATGGCTATCCTGATCCTGGGGCAGGCCCAGAAGGGGCCTTTGAAAAGGATATTGCTTTTAATATTTCGTTATTATTAAGGGACTATCTTCAAGAAGCCGGTGCGCTTGTTATTTTGACAAGGGAGGACGATTTTGATTTAGCTGATAAAGGTTTAAAAGGATATAGCAAAAGAAAGACACAGGATTTATTGCGACGTGTTGAATTGATTAATAAAACAGACGGGGATTTACTTGTTTCCGTTCATCTAAACTCATTGCCGTCACCGAAATGGAGTGGGGCGCAAACATTTTTTTACCCGCGCTTTGAGGAAAATAAACAATTAGCGAAGCTCATCCAAAAAGAAATGGAAATAAATCTAGAAAATACGGTAAGACATGCAAAAGCTATTAATCATGTATACGTCCTAAAAGAAGCGGAAATGCCTTCGGTATTGATTGAAGCCGGATTTTTATCCCATCCTGGGGAACGGGAGCAATTAAAAACAAAAGCTTATCAAGATAAAATTGCAGCTAGTATTTATCAAGGAATTTTGCGTTTATATACGGAGACTCCAAAAGGAAAAGAACCTTCTACTGAATAGAAGGTTTTTTTCCATCATGATTGTGTTATAATCATAATGTTAAAATATAAATTCATTGGGTGGTGGGTTTTTTGATAACAAGTGAACAAGTAAGAGACATACTAGGAAAGATTAAGGACCCTTATTTACATAAAACATTAGCAGAAACAAACGGTATCGAAGAGATTAGCATTAAGGAAGAAAAAAATCACGTTAGCGTGAAAGTTGCAATTGCACAGGCTGGTACAAAGGATCAAATGGAAATCCAACAGCAGATTGTTAGCGCTTTAAAGGCTGGTGGGGCTAATACAGTCGGAATTCGTGTAAATCAGCTTCCACCAGAGATTGTTGCGAACCTTGCCCCTGCAGAGGAAAAGCGCTCAATTTTAGCACCTGGAAGTAGCACAACGTTTATTGCCATCGCCAGCGGTAAAGGTGGAGTTGGTAAATCGACGGTTTCTGTAAACCTTGCCGTTGCGTTAGCAAGACTTGGTAAAAGGGTAGGTTTAGTTGATGCTGATATTTATGGCTTTAGTGTACCTGATATGATGGGAATTGCTAAGCGCCCTGAGGTCAAAGATGAGCGCATTATGCCTGTAGACAGATTTGGTGTCAAAGTTATTTCAATGGGCTTTTTTGTAGAAGATAATGCACCAATTATATGGCGTGGTCCCATGCTCGGTAAAATGCTAAATCAATTTTTTACTGAAGTAGAGTGGGGAGAGCTTGATTACTTATTATTAGACTTACCTCCTGGAACGGGGGATGTGGCTTTAGATGTGCATCAAATGATTCCACATTGTAAAGAGATTATTGTAACTACCCCACATCCAACAGCAGCGTTTGTTGCAGCCCGTGCGGGGGCAATGGCGTTGCGGACTGAGCACGAGCTATTAGGTGTTATTGAAAATATGTCTTACTTTGAAAGCAAGGTAACTGGTGAGAAGGAATATATTTTCGGTAAAGGTGGCGGGCAAAAGCTTGCTGAAGATTTAGATACACCATTATTAGGACAAATTCCACTTGGTCAACCAGAAATAGATGAGAAGGAATTTGCGCCATCTGTATATGATGAAAATGATAATATTGGCAAAGTATATATTGAAATTGCTGAACAAGTTATGAAGCATACTGCAAAGTAAATAGCAAAACAAAAATGTCAGGCAATGCAAGGCCTGACATTTTTATTTCAGCTACTGCCCACCGCCGCCGTCATTGCCACCGTCACCACCACCGTCACCACCACCGTCACCGCCTTCGTTCTCATCTTTTTTTCCTTGTCCTTGCTTTTGCAGTTCTTCGGCTCCTTTTATTAAAAGGTCTTGCATTTTAGCTTTAAATAGCGGGCTATTAACGGTTTCGATTATGACGGATTTCATTTGATCACGATATTTTTGTGTTTTTAAGGCGTCTGTTAATTGTTTTTCCATTTCCGGATTTTTTAAAATATCAATCATTGCTGCCTGATAATCAGGGTCTTTCATTAGATCTTTAATCAACTTTTCATGCTCTTTTTGCATTGACTTTGCATACGTTTCCGCAAACTTAGGGTCTTCAAACTGCTTTTTCCAGAAATCTTCTGCTTCTTTAGAGGTGAGTGCACCTTTAATAGTATTCTTTACGACCGCTTCATCCATAATAAGCTTTGCTTGTGTTTTCTCATCGTTCAAGACATCTTCTATTGCTTTTTTTCCTTCATCTGTTTTGAGGATATCAATAACCAGCTTTTTCGTCCCCTCATAATCAGCATGTTGCCCATTTCCTTGGTCAGCAGGAGCACAGCCGGTTATTAGAAATAAGAGAAATACGAGGAGCGTTGCTTTACATTTCATATTTTAAAAAGCTCCTTTCCATAAGGATTCCTACTTTTAGGATGATAAGAATTAAAAAAATTATACGCTATTTCATATAGCTTTTTAAGATTGTGATTGTTACAATTAGACAAGGAGTAAACAGGGCGCAAATTCGCCAATGTGGATTTGATTGTTGGAGGCAAAAAAAGTGACGAGTCGAAATTGGGTTTACTTATTTATAACAACTTTACTTATTGGTGGAATCAGCACGATTTTTATCGGATTTGCAGTTTATTGGGACAAGTTCGCTATCTTTTTTACAACATTTAATATTATTGAAATTATAAAGATTGCATTTTGGCTACTTGGAGTTGGGTTTATATTTAGCTTAATAAGTCAAGCAGGCTTTTTTGCGTATTTAACTGTACATCGTTTTGGCTTAGGAATGTTTAAATCGTTTTGGGTGCCTGTTCAAATTTTTTTAACTTTCCTAGTTTTATTTGAGTTTGTTTATCTACGCTATATTAATTTTGCTGAAGAAGGAGATTCACTTGTTTCTTACATATTACCGGCATTATTAATGTTGATTTATGGATTAATAGTAGCTTACTTTAAAATGAAACAGACGAATAAAACAGCTTTTGTACCAGCAGTATTTTTTATAGTTGCAATCACGATTCTTGAGTGGGTGCCGACACTACGGGCAAATGAGGAGCATTGGTTGCTTTTGATGCTTTTTCCAGTTTTAATATGTAATACATGGCAATTATTTATACTACCTAAATTAAATCAACGGAAAGCAAAATGAGGCTGAAAGAGCCTCATTTTATTTCTGAACTTTTAATCTCAGCATTTGATACTAATTCTTCAATTGTTACACTTTTTAGCTGTTTAGCTTTTAAACCTTTAATAATAAGTGGTAGTGCTTTGTCAGTTTGGGTAGCTGAATCTGACGCGTGAAGTAAAACGATATCACCACCACCTACATTAGGTACAACATTTTCCACGATTTTATCGACACCCGGATTTGTATAATCCTTTGAATCAATGCTATAGTGAACAATTGAATAGCCGTACGAATCAGCAATTTTTAAGATTCTTTTGTTAAAATTCCCATTTGGCGGGCGGAAAAATTTCACTTCCTTAATTCCTAATTTTTTAAATGTTTCATTGGCAATCATCATGTCTCTTTTCATTTTATTATCATCCGAATCGGCATAATTGCGGTAATGATAGCCTAAGCTACCGATTGCATGGCCTTCTTTGATAATTCTTTCAACAACTTGTGGGTGTCTTTCAGCCCAAGAGGCAGAGATGAAAAATGTTGTATTTTTTATCCCTTCTGTTTTAAGCACGTCCAATATTTTTTCAGCCTGTTCATCTCCCCAGTTAATATCAAATGTAAGGGCAATATTTTTCCCAGCCTTTTCGCCCTTATAAATAGCCATCGGACCCTCCTTTGTTAAAAAAACAGATTGCTGCAAGTTTCCCATAAACAATATAAGAGCAGTAAAAAAAGCAGCTATTACAATGATGAGAGACTGCTTAAGTCTCTTTCCATTTATCACATAGAAAAAATTCATGATTAATCCTCCTCTAACCAATGTTTACGATGTTTAATAAATATGCTTTATTGGACAAGACTATGAATAATTTTTTTGTATTAAGAAAAATTATCATTACGAGACTAGTTTCATCTATATTGAAGGATTATTGAGGTGACTATATGCTGGCTTTTTTAGTTAATAAAAGGGAGATTAAGGAGCTTGAATATTTGTTAAAGCGGGAAATGGAGGAAATACTTCAAGATTTGAACGATTCAAGAATAGATCAAATTGTAAAGCAAGCGATGGAAGAAAGGTATCAAGTTCTGTTTAATTTTTTTAAAAGATTTGCTTCTGAAAGAGAATGTAGTCGATATTTAAGGTCAAAAAGGTTTAAAAGAAATGAGATGATTAAGTAGTAGGCAACTTTGAGCTAGAGTTAAATAATTTTTGAGGGATTGGATAAAAAGTTATTGACCAATTAAAATTGTTTATGGTATATTTATTTTCGCTGTCAATTCAAGAGTTTCATTTTGTTGGAAATCTTATTGACGTAAATATATTTTTTTTGATAAAATAATAAAGTCTTTAACATGATTTTTACAAAGAGAGATAAAAGTTATTGACTTCTACGAAACAGTTTGATATTATAATAAATGTCGCTAAAACAAAGTGGAAATAAAATGTTCTTTGAAAACTAAACAAAATGTCAAGCGTGCAAATAATAGGTTGGATAGTAGAATCCAACAACCAAGTCAGTAAAACTTTTGAGCAATCAAACCCTTTTTGGAGAGTTTGATCCTGGCTCAGGACGAACGCTGGCGGCGTGCCTAATACATGCAAGTCGAGCGGA